>CALMBN010000309.1 GCA_937860195.1 uncultured Novosphingobium sp. | reverse complement strand
ATCGCTCGGCAAGGCACCACCACCCTTGACCCGGAACAACCCGTCGAGGCCCTTTTCGATGGTGCTGCCGCGCCAGTTTGCCAGCTTGATCCGATCAACCTGCTGGGCCGGAACTTCGGGCGTGGCCGGGTTGGAGACCAGCACCGCGCCATCCGCGCCGATACTGACCAAATTTCCCGGTGGGACCGAGACCGAACCGCTTTCGCCGATGACCGGAAAGCCTTCGCCATTGGTGACAAGCCCGGATGGCGAAACATCCAGATCACCGCGCCGGGTATAGGCCTCACTCCCATCAGGGGCCTGGACCGCCATCAGCGCATCGCCCTGGATCGCGATATCAAGCGGGCGACCGGTTTGCACAATCGCGCCTTCGTCCATACGCGCGCCATAAACTGATGAATCGTTCATCGAGCGCACTCCAATCGTCGGGCCGATCAGCGTCATCGGGGTTTGCGCCATAACCTCGGCCCGAAAGCCGGTGGTCTGAGCATTGGCCATGTTGCTGGCAGTCATCCGTTGCCGCGACATCGAGGCGTTCATGCCAGTGACGGCAGTCCAGATCAGACGATCCATAGCAGGCTCCTCTTGGTCCCTAAAACGGGGACACTATACTAATTAGCAGGCGTGAAGTCAGGCGAGCCCGCGCGTGGATCAGCTAATAAGTATAGTGTCCCCGTTTTGGCGTCAGGTCCGCAGGTTGACGATGGTTTGCGATAGCTGGGTCGCGGTATCGATGGCTTTTGCGTTGGCCTGGAAATAGCGCTGGGCCGTAATCAGCCCGACCATTTCCTCGGCAATGTCGACGTTTGACTGCTCAAGGCTGCCCGACAGGATATTGCCGAACCGGCCGGCACCTGGCTGATTGTAGCTTGCTGGCCCGGAAATTCCGGTCGATTGCCAATCCTGGTTGCCGACCTGCAGCAAGCCGGTGGGCGCGACGAACGAAGCCAGAGCGACCTTGCCGATCGACTGGACCGAACCATCCGCGTAGGATGCAATCACCGAACCGTCGGTTTTGACAGTGACTCCGATAAAGTCTGATCCGGCACCGTTCGTGAGCGGGGCCACGGCATCGATCGGTGTGGTCGAAGTAACAGAACCTGCGGCATCGACCGGCAGGACCTGGAACCGGTTGCCAAGGGTATCGACGATGTTGCCGGCACCATTGATGTCGAAATTGCCATTGCGGGTGTAAAATGTCTTGCCAGTGATCGGGCTGACCTTCGCGAAAAAGCCCTCGCCATCGACCGCCAGATCAAGCGCCGCTCCGGTCTGCTGGATCGGGCCGAGCGCAAAGTTCTGATCGATTGACTGGACGGTCGATCCGATCCCCTTGACCAGCTGTGGGTTGGTCGAGGCCGAACTTGAAACGATATCGGCAAAATTGATCCGGCTCTTTTTGAACCCGGTGGTCTCTGCGTTGGCCAGATTGTTGGCGATCACCGACAATTCGGTCTGCGCATTCTTGAGGCCGTTGAGCGAGGTGTAGAACGACATGGGTGCCTCCTAGGCTGCGGTGAGAGTGTTTTGAGCAGAAATGACGCTGCCCAATTGGGCGGAGATCGCCTTCAGCGTGTTGTTGATTGTCTCGATTCCGGACAGCGAGGAGAACTGCGCCATCTGCGCGATCATCTCCTTGTTATCGACCGGGTCAGTCGGGTCCTGCAACTTCATCTGGGTCGTCATCAGCCGGATGAAATCGGCCTGACCGAGCATCTGCGAAGCGGGCTTTGCGGCGGCACTCGTGCTCGCCGAAGTGATTGAATTTATCATCATTTCATCCTTATGGTTTCGAGCATTAACTGCTTGGCGGTGGAAAGCGCCTCGACCAGGTTCTGGTATTGGCGCGAAGCATCGAGCATCTCGACCATCTCGGCATTCTCATCGACCGGGGCGGTCCAGACATTGCCTTCGCCATCGGCCAGTGGGTGGTCAGGGTCGTATTGCTTGACCGGCGCGGCAGAGCTGCGGACCACGCCTGAAACTCCGACGCTGGAAAGGCCAGTTGCCCGGTCGTATTGCTCGGCAAAGACCGGGCGGATCGGGCGATAGGCATCGGCCTCGTTGCCGGTCACCGAACCCGCATTGGCGAGGTTCGAGGCGGCGGCGTTCATCCGCACCAGCTGGGCCGACATTGCGCGTTGGGCGAGGCCGAATAAGGTCATACCGGGCACTGTCATTCGCCCTTCAACGCGCGCGTCAGGCTTTCTACCCGGCCACGAATGAAGCTGAGCGTGGCCTGATAGCCGACCGCAGTTTCCGCAAATGCAACCTGTTCAGTCGCGGTTTCAACGGTGTTCCCGTCCATTGAAGGCATTACCGGAATGCGATAGCGGGTGGCTGCATCGCCGGCTCGATCCGGACCCATGCCGCTCTGGCTGGCTTTCAAGGCCACGCCGAAGTCAATGTCGCGGGCTTTATAGCCTGGGGTTCCGGCATTGGCGAGGTTGCTGGTGATCAGCCCAAGTCGCTGCGAGCGCAGTTGCAAGGCGTCTCCGTGAATTCCGAACAGGCTGCCCATTGGCACCTCCATCGTGTGGGTTCACCAAAATGTTCGCAAGGGCCGTGCCAGTTGCGGAAATGGGCTATTTGCGGGCTTGCGCGACTGCCCTGGCGGCAAGGCCTTGCCGGGACACGGCAAAGCTGCGCCGCCGACTGAAAGACCTGGATCAGAGGCCGTCCTTCGCTGCTGAAGGAGTCTCACACGGATGAACTGGATGAACCTGATCGACGGCCCTTCGGCGTTGATCGTCTTTGGCGGAACACTGGCGGCGACCACGTTGCGCGCGGGTCTTGGCGATTGCCATCATACGTTGGCCAAACTGGTCAGGCTCGGCGGGCGGCGCTTTGATGCCGATGCGGCGCGGGCCGAGCTCGCCCAGCAGATTCAGGAAATTCGCAAGGATGGCCTGCTCCGCGCCGTGCCGCACCACTACAATGACCGCGAGTTCGACGAGGCGACCGAAGCTCTGATCGGCAATCGCTCGGTCGGTGCGCTACTCGAAGCGCACGAACGCCACAAGGCGCGGCGGCTCGGCGAGAGCACCCGGGCCGTGCGCACACTAGCCCAGGCTGCTGAGCTGGCACCCGTGTTTGGCCTCGCCGGAACGCTTATCTCGCTCAGCCAGTTGCCTGCGGCCGGCGAGGCGCGCGGGGCAATCAGTGGGGCGATTTCAATGGCGGTCGTGACCACGCTTTACGGGCTGCTCGCAGCCAACCTGCTGCTCGCTCCGCTTGCCAAGATGGTCGAACGCAAGGCGCTGGCCGAAGAGCGGGCCCGCCAGAAGCTGATCGACTGGCTGGCCGAGCAAGTCAGCGATTCCTGCCCGCCGCGCCGAATGCGCGGCCAATTGCAGCACAGCCTGCATGCCGGGGCATCATGATCGCGCGGGCGGGGAGCGGTTGGCAGACCGTGCTGGCCGATCTCTCATTGATCCTGTTCATGGTAACGGCCTCAGCGGTCAGCGAAGCTCCCGCCAAACTACCAGCAACCGAACGCGCAGTCCTGCCTGCATTGGGCGAGCCGGTGGCGCTGTGGCGACAGGGGCCGGATGCGCCAGGATTGGAAGCCTGGCTCGCCGCCATGCCTGATCCGCGCCTGCAGCTGACGATCATGGCACCACCTGCTGAAGCGGAAACCGCGCTGGCGCTCGCCAAAATGGTTGGTCGCCCTGCCAGGGTGCTGATCGAACCGGGCGGCAGCGGCGTGATCGCCGCGCTGACCTATGATCAGGGTCCGGTGCTGGCACAGGGCTTGCAGGATGGTGGCGCGAAGGAGACCCCGCAATGATCCGTACGCTTGCCCTGTCGGCGGCCCTGATCGCCGCACCCGCCCTGTCCCAGACCGCTATCGCCGATCTTGCGGCAATCGACCATGCAGTTGCCCAGTTCACCGGGGTGCCGCAAGGCGCATCAGGCGGGGCCGCACTGCCGGTTGACCGGCGCCTGAAGCTGGCTCCGTGCCCGGTTCCGCTGGCGCTCGGCTGGTATGGAGCGCGGCGCGATACGGTAGCTGTGGCCTGCCCGATGGCGGGCGGGTGGAAGCTCTATGTGCCGCTGGCAGGAGCCAGCCAAGCCGCTGCCGTGCCGCTGATCGCCAAGGGCGATGCGGTGACGATCACCGTCAGCGCTGAAGGATTCGCTGTGTCGCAGCCCGGCGAAGCTCTGGAAGCCGGGGCCGAGGGGGTATGGATCAAAGTGCGCACCATCAGCCCCAGCACTCCCATCCTGCGCGCGCGGGTGATCCGTCCCGGCCTCGTCGGCATCGACTTGCCGTAATCCGGCAGCCGCGTGCCGCTCCCCCTTAAACCGCACTGGCCGTTGCCGTCCTTGGGACTGATAATCATGCAAGGAGCGGCGAAATGCCTGCCATCGAATTGGGGCCAAAGCCCCTCCAAGCGGTGCGCGCCACCTCGGCGGTGGATGCGCGAAAGGTTCAGCAGAGCCCGGTTGGCAGTGCTCGTGCTGCCGAAGTCGGCAACCCCGGCTCGGGTGTTGTGCGCAGCCAAGACCTCGATCCCGGGCAGCCTCCGGTTGATGCCGAGCGAGTCCAGCAGATCCGCAAAGCGATCGAAGACGGCACTTATCCAATCGTCCCGGCGAAAGTTGCTGACGCGATGATCGCAGCCGGACTGCTGCTGAGGAGCGGGAAATGAGCCTGGTGCGCGAAAACCTGCGGCAGATGATCGCCGTTTTGCAGGCTGAACGGCAGGCGCTTGCCGGACTTGATCTGGATGCGATCATTGGCTGCGCCAACGATAAGGTCGCGCTGTGTGGCACTCTCGATGCAGCCGGGCCATTTGCCGAGGGCCATTCGATCGATGAGGAATGCCGCGGCCTGCTCGACGCGGCGCGGCGCATGAACGAGGTCAACCGCCAGGTCCGCAACCTGATCGCGGCCAATGTTTCGGCGCGGCTGGATGCCCTGACCGGGAGCCCGACCCTGTATCGCGCTGGCGGCTCGCCCTACACCCAGATTGGGGTTCGCGCCTAACTGGCACAGCTCTTGCTAAACCAATCCCGATGACCAACCGCATCGGGAACCCAGCTTGAGCGACCCTGCCCCAATTGCTGCAAAGCCATCGGCCAAAAGCCAGCCCCGCCCAGAAGTGCAGACAGCGATTGCGCGCGCTTCACAGGCGACGGGAGTCGATTTCAGCTATCTGCTGGGGCAAGCCAGGATCGAATCCGGGCTAAACCCAAAGGCCAAGGCGAGCACATCGAGCGCATCGGGGCTTTATCAGTTCACGCAAGGGACCTGGCTTGCCACCCTCGACAAGCATGGTTCGGCCCATGGCTATGGCTGGGCCGATGCCAGGATCGAAAACGGGCGCGTCAGGGACCCGGCAGCGCGGCAACAAATCCTGGCCATGCGCAATGATCCGGTGGCTGCTTCGTTCATGGCAGCAGAATTGGCGAGCGATAACCGCGACGTGCTGGTCGGAGTGTTGGGGCGCGAACCCGACGCGGCTGAACTCTATTTGGCGCATTTTTTGGGGGCTGATGGGGCAAGCCGGTTCCTGACCGCGCTGGCAAATGATGCCAATCAAAGCGCGGCGGCGCTGTTTCCGCAGGCGGCGGAGGCCAATCGGGCGATCTTCTTTGGCCCCGGTAGCGCACCGCGCTCGCTGGGTGAGGTGATGGGCCTGCTGCGCGGCAAGATGGCGACGGCGATGGAGGTGCAAAGCCCCGACCTTTTGCTCCCCTCCCCAGTGGGGAAGGGCTGGGGGTACAGCGCTGGCGTTGAGCCCCCACCCCAACCCCTCCCCGGTGGGGAGGGGCTTTCGAACCGCCCGTCGATGGCAGAAACCCTGTCAGCATCATTCGGCGGTTCGACTGCCGCTATGCCTGGCCACGTCCGTAATGCTTATGGCAAACTTCGGGCGTTCGGACTTTGAGCAAGCTCCTTACCCGTTTTAACCCGGCCGCCCTGGCGCTCCCGGCAGGCATTCTCACCCTCATCAGCCTGATGATTGTGCCGACACCTGCGGTGCTGCTCGATGTCTTCTTCGTGCTCAACATTGCCCTGTCGGTAGCAATCCTGATGGCCGCAATGAATGCGGAAAAGCCGCTCGATTTTTCGGCGTTTCCTTCGGTGCTGCTGTTTGCGACACTGTTGCGGCTCTCGCTCAACGTCGCTTCGACCCGCGTGGTCCTTGTCCACGGGCACGAGGGCGGGGCGGCGGCCGGACACGTGATCGAATCGTTTGGCGCTTTCCTGGTCGGCGGAAACTTCGCGGTCGGGCTGTTCGTGTTCATGATCCTGATGATCATCAACATGGTGGTGGTGACCAAAGGCGCGGGCCGGGTGTCTGAAGTTTCGGCACGCTTCACGCTTGATGCCTTGCCCGGAAAGCAGATGGCGATCGATGCCGATCTCGCCGCTGGCCTGCTGACCGCCGACGAGGCCAAGGCTCGCCGCCGTGAAGTCTCGACCGAGGCCGATTTTTATGGCTCGATGGACGGTGCCAGCAAGTTTGTAAAAGGCGATGCAATTGCCGCGCTGTTGATTCTGACGGTCAACATTGTTGCTGGGTTCGTGCTCGGAATGGTCAGCCACGGGCTGAGTGCGGGGGATGCGGCGGAAAAATACGTTACGCTGGCGGTTGGTGATGCGCTCGTCGCACAGGTTCCGGCGCTGCTCCTTTCGATCGCGGCTGCGGTAATCGTAACGCGCGTTTCGGACAGCCGCGATCTCGCCGGCCAGATCGGCGGGCAATTGGCCAACCCTGGCATCTGGTTGCCAGTCGCGGTGATCCTTGGTGCAATCGGGGTGATCCCGGCGATGCCGCAGACGATCTTTGTGCCCGCTGCGGGGTTGGCTGGATGGCTCTGGCACAGCTTGAACAAACGCGCGGCGCGGCCCGCGCCAGTCGCCGAGGCGCCGCCGCCGCCCGATCCGGGCCGGATTGCGCTGGCGGAGGTCTCCGACCACACCCTCGTGACGATCGAGCTTGGCTATGGCCTGGTCCATCTGGTCGACGACCGTCGCGGCTCGCCCCTGGTCGCCCGGGTCACTGGCGTGCGCAAACAGCTCAGTCAGTTGTTCGGTTTCGTCGTGCCGCAGTTCCGGGTCCGCGATAGCCTGGATCTTGGCCCCAACGACTACCGAATCCTGCTCGGCGGGGTACCGATCGGCTCGGGCACTTTGCGTGCGGACATGGTTTTGGCAATCGACGCGGGCGAAGTGCGAAGCGGGGCGAACCTGCCCGGCGAGGCGACGCTCGACCCCAGCTTTGGCTGTCCGGCCTTGTGGATCGACCCGGCCCAGCGCGATCTTGCCATCGCCGAAGGGTATCTGACGGTCGATGCCAGCACCGTGGTCGCGACCCAGCTCAACCAGCTGCTGGGCGAGCGGGCATCGGCGCTGTTCGGGCCGGACGAAATGAAAGCGATCCTCGATGCCGTGAAAGAGCATTCGGCCGGGCTGATCGAATCACTCACCCCGCAACCGCTCAGCCTGGCGGCGCTGACCCGCATTTTCCGCACGTTGCTTGAAGATGGCCTGCCGATTGGTCATCCGCTGCCGATCCTGTCCGCGCTGACCCTCGCGGTGCAGCAGAGCCATGAGCACGAGCGGCTGGTCGAGCTGGTCCGGGCAGAGCTCGGCGGGATGATTGTCGGGCGGATATGCGGACCCGGCGAGCGCCTGCCCGTGTTGACTCTCGATGCCCAGCTTGAGGCCGCGATTGTCCAGGGGCTGAGCGATCCGGTGACTGGGCAGCCAGTGATCGAGCCAGATCTGGCCCGAAGTATTGGCGAGCACGTCGCAGCAACGGCAGCCGAACGCGGAGCTGCTGCACCATTGGCACTGGTGGTGCAACCCCGAGCGCGTCGGACCCTGGCGGCGCTGCTGCGGCAGCGTGCGCCCGGAGTGCTGGTGCTCTCGATCGCCGAACTGCCTGCCGCTCAGCCAATCGAAGTGATCTCAGTCATCGGTGCTCCTGCGCCGCCGTCCATCATTCCCGAGCCCGAAAGAGCATACGCATGATTCACGATCACCACAGCCTCAAATCCGCCTATCGCGGTGACAATGCCGACAGGATTCGGCGGTTCGTACCGATGGTCCGGCGGCTCGCCTGGCACATCCACGGCGGCGGACGGCAAGGGATCGAGCTCGACGACCTGATGCAGGCCGGGATGGTCGCGCTGACCGAATGCAGCCAGCGCCACGCCGGTCCCGGCGAAGATGGCTTTGCTGCCTATGCCAAGCTGCGGGTGCGCGGGGCGATGGTCGATCTGGTTCGGCGGCAATTGCCACTGTCGCGGGGCGGGACCGTGCGGCGCAGGGTGCTGCGTGAAACAGAAATCCGCTTGCGCGGAGAGCTGGGGCGCGAGGCGAGCGAGGCGGAGCTGTGCGAATGCCTTGGTCTCACGCCGGGAGAACTGGGAAGCTTGCGCAACGCCGCGCAACCGCTCCGCTTTGATTCGATTGACGAAGCTTACTCGGACAGCGATCTGGCCTTTGCCGATGACCGGCCAGACAGCTTTGCGATGCTCGCCGATGCCGAACTGCGCGGGGCCCTGGTCGCTGCCATCGCGGAACTGCCAGAGCGACTGAAACTGATCGTACAGCTCTATTTCGTTGAGGAGCTCAACCTTTCGGAAATCGCCATAGCCCTTTCGGTTTCCGTGCCTCGCGTGCACCAATTGAAAGCCCAGGCCATTGAACGATTGCGCGCCGACATGGCTGATCTGGCCGACATCATCTGACTTGCGCTTTCCCCGGCGGGGGAGCAAGGCAAAGCCTATGTCCGCCTGCGATACGTGCATTGTCCGCAACCGTTCGATTTGCGCTGCCCTCGATGGCGAGGAAATCAAGGCGCTGAGCATGATTGGCCGCCGAAGAGATCTGGCGGCTGGGGAATCGTTGATGTGGGAGGGCGAGGATTCGGTCCTCGTCGCCAACGTTATAGACGGTGTGCTCAAGCTCTCGACCGGAACCGAAGACGGGCGCGAACAGATCGTCGGGGTGGTCTATCCGTCCGATTTCATTGGCCGTCCGTTCGGTTCTACCTCTGGCCACGGAGTGACGGCGCTCACCGACGCAAGGGTTTGCGTCTTCGCGCGGCGCGATTTCGATGCCTTTGCGCGTGAGCACCCGGCGCTCGAACACAAGCTGCTCGAGCGGACCCTGGCCGAATTGGACCGCACGCGGAGCTGGATGCTGCTTTTGGGGCGCAAGTCCGCTGGCGAGAAACTGGCGACGTTTTTGCTCGAAATGTCCGAACGGTTGGTCCAGCCGGGCTGCCATGACTCTCCAGATCTGCCGCTCCGCCAATTTGCTTTGCCGTTTTCGCGCCAGCAAGTGGCGGATGTGCTTGGCCTGACGATCGAGACGGTCAGTCGCCAGTTCACACGTTTGAAAGCTGACGGGATCATTGACCTGCCTTCGCGCCGGGAAGTGACGATCCTTGATCGTGAAGCCTTGCAGGCCGAAGCCGGCTAGGAAGAGAGAACCCGCGCCCGCCTGCGAAGCCGGTGCGCGAATTCTCCCCCCTTTCCCCTCCCGGTGACAGAAGGGGAAAGCTGCGTTCAGAAGCGGTAGCTCACCCCGCCCGAAACCACCCAGGGGTCGAGCTTGTGCTTGGTCGTCAGCACTTCGGTGCCGCCTGCGTTGAACACGTGCAAACGGGTGTTCATGAAGTAACGCTTTCCATCGAAACTGATGCCAAAGCCGCTGTCGCCCAGCGGAATATCAACCCCGGCCTGAACCGCGAAGCCCAACTGGCTGTCGAGCTTGACTCTGGTTCCACCCAGTGCCGAGGTCGTTGCACCCGGTTTTTCGTCGATGAAGAAGAACACCGATGGGCCTGCGCCAACGTAGGGCTTGATCCCGCCGCCGGCGTTCAGGTGATACTTAAGCGTGACCGTCGCAGGCAGGATCATCACGTGATCGAGGATTTGCGTGCCAGGGATTGCACCGGTCCCGCTGACACCGTGGGTTGTCAGACAACAGATTGTCTCGATCGAAACATTGGGCGAGGCGAAGTATTCGACCGCCAATGTCGGCACGACGTTGTCGTTGGCATAGGTCTGGCTGCCGGCTGGCAGGCCAATTATGTTGTTTTCCAGCGCAGTGATCTTGCCATCAGGCAAAACGCCGGTGGCCATCACCTTGACCTGAAGCTTGCCTTCGGAGTCGCCAGCCAAGGCCGGACTCGCGAGTGTGGTGGCAGCGACAAGCGCGGTGAGAATCGTCAGCTTGTTCATCGTATCCCTCATTCGGCGTCGCAGCGGCTGCCCAGTGCAGCCCAGGGTTGTTGCGGCGTCGATCGGTGAATGCGCCGATGTTGCGGCTGCAAACATTGACTTCGCGCAATTTTCGTCTGTTTTTCGGGATTCTTTATGCTGACATGCGCAATTTGATCCCGGTCAATGTCGCAATGCGGCATCACGACGAAGGCACTTTCATGGGTCCGGTTTCCAGCCGGTCCTGGCAACCCATCAAGAGGGGAAGGGGCCAATGGAATCTTTAGTAGCCCGCGCTGGCTGGTGGCTGGTCGCACTGCTTGCCGCTGTGGTCATGTTCGCGAACGCGCTCGACACCGGCTTTGCGGTCCACATGGCGATCTTCGCCCTCGCTGCACTGTCCGGACTGGTAATCAGTTTGCGCGGGGCCAATTACAAGCTGGCCTCGGCCGGCTTCAAACCGGCAGTCGACCCCAGCCGTTATGACGACGACCTGATCCGCTGGGGGGTGATCCTGACGACCTTCTGGGGCTGCGTCGGGTTTCTGGTCGGGCTGTTCATTGCCTTGCAACTGGCCTTTCCGGTGCTCAATCTGGGGATTGAATACACCACCTTCGGGCGGCTGCGACCGCTGCACACCTCGGCGGTGATTTTCGCGTTCGGCGGCACCGCCCTGGTCTCGACCAGTTTCTATATTGTCCAGCGAACCTGCCGCACACGGCTCGCGCTGCCCAGCCTCGCCCGGTTCGTGTTCTGGGGCTATCAGCTGTTCATCGTGCTGGCTGCGACCGGCTATGTGATGGGTGTGACGCAGGGCAAGGAATATGCCGAGCCCGAATGGTATGTCGATCTATGGCTGACTGCGGTCTGGGTGGCTTATCTCGCGGTGTTCGTGATGACGTTGGTCAAGCGCTCCGAACCGCACATTTACGTCGCCAACTGGTTCTTCCTGAGCTTCATTCTGACCGTCGCGTTGCTCCATCTGGTCAACAACGCCAACATGCCGGTCAGCCTGTTCGGCTCGCTCAGCTATCCGCTGTGGGCCGGGGTCCAGGGCGCACTGGTGCAGTGGTGGTATGGCCACAACGCGGTCGGGTTCTTTCTGACCGCCGGCTTTCTGGCGATGATGTATTACTTCGTGCCAAAGCAGTCAGGGCGGCCGATCTTTTCCTATCGGCTGTCGATCGTGCACTTCTGGTCGCTGATTTTTCTCTATATCTGGGCGGGTCCGCACCACCTCCACTACACCGCGCTGCCCGATTGGGCGCAAACGCTCGGCATGGTCTTTTCGGTCATGCTGTGGATGCCAAGCTGGGGCGGGATGATCAACGGCCTGATGACGCTCAACGGAGCGTGGGACAAGGTCCGCACCGATCCGATCATCCGGATGATGGTATTCTCACTCGCGTTCTATGGGATGAGCACGTTCGAAGGCCCGATGATGAGCATCAAGTCGGTCAACTCGCTCTCGCACTATACCGATTGGACCATCGGCCACGTCCATTCCGGCGCGCTGGGGTGGAACGGGATGATCACCTTCTCGGCGATCTATTACCTTGCGCCGCGACTGTGGAACCGGACGCGGATGTATTCGCTCAGGATGATCAACTGGCACTTCTGGCTCGCGACCCTGGGGATCGTTCTCTACGCTTCCTCGATGTGGGTCACGGGGATCATGGAAGGCCTGATGTGGCGCGAATACGGGGCCGATGGCTATCTGGTGAACAGCTTTGCCGAAACCGTTGCGGCCAAGTTCCCGATGTACCTGCTGCGAGCCTTTGGCGGCGTGCTCTATCTGAGCGGTGCGCTGATCATGGCCTTCAACGTCTGGCAGACGATCGCCGGAAATCTTCGCCAGGAAACGCCGCTGCGCAGCGCTGACCACGATCCCGCCCGCGATGTGCCGCTGGCTGCGGTTCCGGCCGAATAGGGGAGACAGGCAATGACCGAACAAACCAAGCCTGAACTGTGGGCCCGTCACAAGAAGCTCGAACGCAATGTCGCGCTGCTTGGGGTGGCCGCTTTTGCTGCGGTTACGATCGGCGGAATCGTAGAGATCGCCCCGCTGTTCTGGATCGACAATACGATCGAGAAAGTTGAGGGGATGCGGCCTTACACCCCGCTCGAACAGGCCGGCCGCGATATCTATGTCCGCGAGGGCTGCTACGTCTGCCACAGCCAGATGATCCGCCCGTTCCGCGACGAGGTGGAGCGTTACGGACACTACAGTCTGGCCGCCGAATCGATGTACGACCATCCGTTCCAGTGGGGTTCGAAACGGACCGGGCCGGATCTTGCCCGGGTTGGCCTGAAATATTCTGATGAATGGCACGTCCAGCATCTGACCAACCCGCAAGCCGTGGTGCCGGAATCGGTGATGCCGCAATACGCGTTCCTGACCAGGCGCGAGCTGCAACCAGTCGACATGGGCGCGCGGCTGACCGCGCTCAACCGGGTCGGGGTGCCCTATACCAAAACCGACATTGCACAGGCCAATGCTGATCTGGCGGCGCAGGCCGATCCAATGGCTGACACTGCCGATTTGCAAAAGCGCTATCCCAAATCGCAGGTTCGCGATTTTGATGGTCAGCCGGACAAGCTGACCGAAATGGATGCGCTGATCGCTTATCTGCAGGTGCTGGGCACGATGGTCGACGTCAATGCGCCGGCCGCACAAGAAGTGCTGGGGCAGGAGAAGGGCCGGTGAGCGGGCATTCGACTTACGAAACGCTGCGGCACTTTGCCGATAGCTGGGGACTCGCCGCGATGGTGCTGACGTTCCTCGCGCTGTGCTTTTGGCCATTCCGGCCGGGCGCGCGGAATGACAACGAAGCTGCCGCAAATCTGATCTTCGCCGAAGACAGCCATGGGGATGACGACAATGGCGAACAATAAGCGCATCGACGAGCCCACGGGCATCGAAACCGTTGGTCATGAATGGGACGGGATCGAGGAACTGAATAACCCGGTGCCACGCTGGTGGCTGATCACGCTCTACCTGACGGTGATTTTCGCGCTTGGTTACGTGGTGATCTATCCGGCTGTTCCCCTGGCGAATGGCGGCACACAAGGATTGTGGGGCTGGACCAGCCGCGGACAGTTGGCCCAGGAAATGGCCGCCGGGGCGGCGAGCCGCAAAGCTGCAACCGATGCAATTGCGGGAATGCCGCTTGACCAACTGGTGAAGGACGAAAAGCTGTTGCAACTGGCAATCGCTGGCGGCTCGGCGGCGTTCAAGCAGAATTGCGTCCAGTGCCATGGCAGCGGCGCAGCCGGCAGTGTAGGCTACCCCAACCTCAAGGACGACGACTGGCTGTGGGGCGGCAATGCCAATGAGATCGAACTGACGCTCAATCACGGCATCCGCGCAGCCGACGATCCGGCTACCCGGACCAGCCTGATGCCAAGCTTCGGCAAGGACCGGATCCTGAACCCGGCGCAAGTCGGTGATACGGCCGCCTATGTCCTGTCGCTGTCGGGCAAGCATCCCAAGGACGCGGCGGCAACCCGCGGCGCGGCGATTTTTGCCGTCAATTGCGTGGCCTGTCACGGAACCGACGGCAAAGGCCTGCGGCAGTTCGGTGCGCCCAATCTGACCGACGCGGTTTGGCTCTATGGCGGCAAGCCTGACCAGGTTTCAGCCTCGATCCACAAAGCCCGCGCCGGAGTGATGCCAGCCTGGAACAAGAAACTGGATCCAGTGACGATCAAGATGCTGGCCGCCTATGTCCACTCGCTGGGGGGCGGGGAAGACTTCACCACTGCAACTTCTGCACCTGCGCGCGGAAGCCCCGGCAATGCTCAAACCAAATAGCCCCGCCTCGCCAACGCGCTTCTTTGTCAAGCGGGAGCCGGTTTTCCCCAAGGCAGTGCAGGGGCCGTTCCGGCGGTTCAAGTGGCTGGTGATGATCCTGACACTGGGAATCTATTACGTGACCCCGTGGCTGCGTTGGGACCGCGGGCCTTATGCGCCGAATCAGGCCGTACTGATCGACCTGGCGGGGCGCAGGTTTTTCATGTTCAACATCGAGATCTGGCCGCAGGAGTTCTACTTTGTCGCCGGTCTGTTGATCATGGCCGGGGTCGGGCTGTTTCTGGTGACCAGCGCGGTTGGGCGGGCGTGGTGCGGCTATGCTTGTCCGCAGACGGTCTGGACCGACCTGTTCCAGCATGTCGACCGGTTGGTTGATGGTGATCGCAATGCCCAGGTGCGGTTGCAAGCGGCGCTGTGGGGCGCGGAGAAGGCCTTCAAGCGTGGTTTCAAATGGTCGATCTACCTGTTCATCAGTTTCTGGACTGGTGGCGCGTGGATCATGTATTTTGCCGACGCACCGACCCTGACGGTCGATTTCTGGACCGGACAGGCCGCCCCGGTGGCGTACGTAACGGTTGCGATCCTGACAGCCACGACCTTCATCATGGGCGGATTCATGCGTGAGCAGATCTGCATGTACATGTGTCCCTGGCCGCGAATCCAGACCGCGATGCTCGATGAAAAGAGCCTGATCGTCACGTACAAGGACTGGCGCGGCGAAAAGCGCGGAAGCGTGAAGTCCGCCGAGAAGAACCCGGGGGAATTCGGCGATTGCATCGACTGCAACCAATGCGTGGCGGTTTGTCCGACCGGCTATGACATTCGCAATGGCCAGGATATCCAATGTATCACTTGCGCGCTGTGCATCGATGCCTGCGACAGTGTCATGCAGCAGACCGGCCGCCCGCGCGGGCTGATCGATTATGCCACGCTGGATGATTGCGAGGCCGAACGCGCCGGGGGTGAGCCGCGCCCGATTTCCAAAGCGCTGTTTCATACCCGCACGCTGATTTACATGGGCGTTTGGGGCGCGATCGGGCTCGCGCTGCTGTTCGCGCTCGGCACCCGGACCCGGATCGATCTGGCGGTTCAAAAGGACCGCAATCCGCCCTTTACCGTCCAATCGAGCGGTGAGGTCCGCAATGACTTCACCGTCAAGCTGGTCAACATGCAGGCCCGCCCACGCCTGATGCAGGTCAGCCTCGAAGGGCTGCCTGGCGGCACGTTCTGGACCGGCGACATCTCACGCGATGCTGCCGCGCGGGCTTTGACCGTGACCGTCCCGGCTGACCGGGTCGCACCGCTGCGGGTCTATGTCGTTGCGCCTGCTGGCACTGCGCCACAAAAGTTTGCCTTCACGCTGAGGGCCCTCGACGCGGAAGGTGGCGGCGATCGCAGTGAAGTGCGGTTCGATGCTCCCCGTGAAAACAGCGACGATGATGAAGGAGAGCAGGAATGAAGGCCTTCACCACTGGTCCCTTCACCGGCAAGCATTTTGCCGCAATCATGGTGCTGTTCTTTGGCGTGGTGATCACTGTCAACCTGGTGATGGCCCGCGCTGCCATTGCGACGTTTGGCGGGGTGGTGGTTGAGAATTCCTACGTCGCCAGCCAGCACTTCAACAGGTGGCTGGATCAGGCGGCGCGGGAAAAGGCGCTTGGTTGGTCGGCAAAGGCCGAACGGCTGGCTGATGGCCGTGTGGCGGTGGTGCTTGCGGGTGCGCCGGCCGACACTGTTCTCAACGCTGTCGCTCGCCACCCGCTTGGCCGCGCCCCGGATCAGGCACTGACTTTTGCGCGCCAGAGCGATGGCAGTTTCGTCTCGGTCGGACCCTTGCCCGCAGGACGCTGGCGGGTGCGGTTTGTTGCCGCAGCCGCTGCGCAGCGCTGGCGGACCGAACAGGACGTGCAGTGAACGCCCATTCTCCCATTTTGCCAGCAATGGCGCTTGAAACGACCGTGCTGGTCGTGCCGGGAATGCATTGTGCCGGGTGCATGGCCAAGGTTGAACGCGCGCTTGGAGCAGTGCCCGGAGTGGCCTCGGCCCGGGTCAATCTGACCGCCAAGCAGGTCCGCGCCGAGCATGGGGCAAACGTGGAAGCGGCAGAACTGATCGCTGCGCTTGATGCGGTCGGCTTTGCCAGCCAGCCACGCAGCGACGAGCTGACCCGCGCACCATCGGCGGTGAAGCCCTTGCTCGCCCCGCTGGCTGTCGCCGGGTTTGCCTGCATGAACGTGATGCTGCTGTCAGTCTCGGTCTGGTCTGGCGCAGATGGCTCGACCCGCAGCCTGTTTCACTGGATTTCCGCCGCAATCGGCATCCCGGCAATAGCCTATTCGGGCACGCCGTTCTTCAAGTCGGCACTCGCGGTGCTGAAGCGCGCGCGGACCAACATGGATGTGCCGATCTCGATCGGGATCGTGCTGGCGACCGGGCTGAGCCTGTATGAGACACTGACGGGCGGGCACGATGCCTATTTTGATGGCGTGCTGATGCTGATCCTGTTCCTGCTCGCAGGGCGGACACTTGATGCGATGATGCGGGACCGGGCACGGGCCGGGGTCGATGCCCTGCTCAACCAGGCCGCGCCAGGGGCCAGCGTGATCGCACCCGACGGCGCGCTGCAATGGGTTGCTGCGGCCGACCTTCAACCCGGCTTGGTGATGCGGGTTGCCGCCGGTGAGCGGCTGGCGGCAGACGGCGAGATTGTCAGCGGAGCAAGCGCGTTTGATCAGTCGCTGCTGACCGGCGAGAGCGCACCTGTCCCGATCCGGCTTGGCGGCCTGGTCCACGCCGGAACGCTCAACCTTGACGCGCCGGTCGATGTCCGGGTGACCGCAGCCGGGGCGGACACATCGCTCGCCGAGATCGCCCGGTTGATGGACGCGGCCGACCAGCCGCGCTCGGTCTATGTCCGGATCGCCGATCGGGCCAGCCGGCTTTATGCGCCCGCCGTTCACACGCTTGCGGCACTCAGTTTTGCTGGTTGGATGATCGCCGGAGCCGGGGTCCACCAGTCACTGGTGATTGCGATTGCGGTGCTGATCATCACATGCCCGTGCGCGCTGGGACTGGCCGTTCCGGTCGCGCAGGTTGTCGCAAGCGGTGCCCTGATGCGCCAGGGGATTATGGTCAAGGATGGCAGCGCGATCGAGCGGCTGGCGGGCATCGATCGGGTCCTGCTCGACAAGACCGGGTCGTTGACGCTGGGGCGGGCCGAACCGGACCCAGCGGTGATTGGCGCGCTCGATCCTGATTCCGCAGCGGTTGCGCTCGGCCTCGCCTCGCACAGCCGGCACCCGCATTCCCGCGCGATCGAGACTGCACTGCTGGCCAGGGGCTATCGCGCGGTTCCGGTCGAAGGAGTCGCTGAAACCGCTGGAATCGGCCTGTCTGGCCGCTGGCTAGGACGGATGGTGTCGCTGGGACGAAGCGACGCTGCCGATGTGGTTTCGACAACGCTTCGGATCGAAGGGCGGCCCGATCTGCTGATCCCGCTGATTGACCGCCTCCGCCCCGATGCGCATGCGGCATTGGCTGCGCTGAAGGCCCGGGGATTGGAAGTATCGCTGCTCTCGGGCGACAACGTCAGCGCTGTT
>CALMBN010000308.1 GCA_937860195.1 uncultured Novosphingobium sp. | reverse complement strand
CAGGATGAACGGATGTGGGGGTGAAGCGATTCACATTTCGCGCACCTTGCTCTAGCCCCCGCTACTTCCCGCCGCTGCGGCTCTTGTCGCGCACCGCGCGGAATTCGTCACCCTTGTGCCAGTTGGGCCAGGCGCTGCTCATCGCCAGCATCCGCCCGAGCCGATAATACAGCGTTACATCCTGAACCGGGCCGGACCAGTCCCAGCTTTCGTCATATTCGTCGCTGGGCTGGTGGTAACGGTTGACGGTGTAGTCTTCGCCTGCCGCCTCACCGGCGGCCTTGCCGCCCTTGACCCAGTCCGATCCGCGCCCGACTGCGAACATTGGCACGCCGCGCTTGGCGAAGCTGAAGTGATCGCTGCGGTAATAATAGCCGCGCTCGGAATGATCCTCAGATGTTTGATACAGCCCCATCGCTTTCAGCGCCGCCTTGAGAAACGCCGTCAGTTCGTTCTTGTCGCCGCCGGTTACCTGCACATCGCGAGCGACACCGCCCATGCCGATCGCGTCCATGTTGACCCCGCCTGCCGTTCTGGAAAGCGAATAGACCGGATTTTCGGCGTAGTATTTCGAGCCGAGCAGCCCCGATTCCTCCATCGTCACTGCCAGGAATATCTGGCTGCGATCCGCCGCTCCGGCTGCCTTGTTGGCTTCGGCAATCGCGACCAGCGCGGCGATCCCGGTAGCATTGTCGATTGCGCCATTGCAGATATCATCGCCAGTCTTGTCGGCATTGCATTTGCCCAGATGGTCCCAGTGGCCAGTATAGAGGACATATTCGTTCGGCCGCTTTTTGCCCGGCATGATCCCGATCACATTGCGGCTGACCGCTTTGCGCACGGTGTTGTCAAAACTCAGGCTGCCACTCGCGCCGAGCACAACCGGCTTGAAACCCTTGGCCTTGGCAGCCCTGTCGAGCGCGGAAAAATCCTTGCCCGAGGCCTTGAAGATCGCCTCTGCCGCGCTCTTTTGCATCCAGCCGTTGGCGAGCGTGTTGCTCATCCCGTTGTCGGCCTGCTGGATGAACAGCTGCGGGCCGGTCCAGCTGGAATTGACCACTTGCCAGCCATAGGCCGCCGGAAAGGCATCATGGACGATCAGCGCGCCCGCCGCACCCTGCCGGGCAGCCTCTTCGAACTTGTAGGTCCAGCGTCCGTAATAGGTCATCCGCTTGCCCTTGAAGAGCCCGGCCTCATCCTTTGCGGCATAGTCAGGGTCGTTGACCAGGATCACCGCGATCTTGCCCTTCATGTCGATCCCGGCATAATCGTTCCAGCCGAGTTCAGGGGCGACGATCCCGTGACCAACGAAGACCAGCGGCGCATCCTTGATCTCTGTTCGCGGCACAAACCTGTATGAGCCTGCGACATAGTCTGCACCCGGCGCAAAGCTGAGCGTTTGTCCGCCAGCCGTCACAGTGAAAGGGCTGGTGTTCTTGGCCTCGATCTCCAGCGTTGGCACGCCTTGCACCCAGCTACCCTTGTTGCCGGGCTGCAGCCCTGCTTCCTTGAAGCGCTTGATGATGTAGGCGACTGTCTTGTCCTCAGCCGGAGTGGCTGGGCCGCGGCCTTCGTAGGCATCAGATGCCAACTCGCGCGTCACCGATTTGAGCGTATCGAGCGAAATCGCCGGGGCTGCGACGGTCGGGATCGCCATCGCCATCGGCACCGGCGCAGGCTTCGCCGCGCCTTTCGGGGCGCGGGCAGTCGCGCCGACCGCCAATATTGCAGCACCGATCAAGGCGAGCGGGACAAAGGTCTTGCGGGAAAACAGCATCGGAGCACCATTCCTTGGGAAGAGGCAGTGCGCGCTAACTGGCAAAGCCCCGCCCGCTGCGCAAGGGCCGCACGACGAACAACTTGATCGGCGCGCGGCAAAGCGGCATCGCCGTGTCCACAATGAGCGTCGATTGGACCCACGCCTTGCTCCGCGCCCGCACCCATGCGCCGTTTCTGGCGCAGGGGCTGAATCGGCTGCCCGAACTCGAAACCTTGCTGGCGGCCGGGCAAGGCGAAGCAGCGCTGGTCTGGGCCAAAGCGGCCGGCGTCAATGCTCCCGATGTCGGCGCAGCACTGCGGCGCGAGCGACTGGCGCTGGCACTGGCGTTGGCGGTTGGTGATCTGGCCGGGGAATTCGCGCTCACCCGCGTGGTCGAAGAACTGTCCGACTTTGCTGACCGCGCGATGGATACGGCCATCGCCGCCGCGATTCAGGCACGCGTTCCCGGCGCCGAACCCGCCGGGTTTATCGCGTTGGCGCTGGGCAAGCACGGCGCCCGCGAACTCAATTACAGCTCCGACATCGACCCGATCCTGCTCTATGAACCAGAGCTCCTGCCCCGGCGGGCGCGCGACGAGCCGGGCGAAGCAGCTCAGCGGGTCGCCCGCACTCTGATGCAACTGCTCAGCCATGTCGATCACGAGGGTTATGTTTTCCGGGTCGATCTGCGGCTGCGGCCAGCGAGTGAGGTCAGCCCGCTGGCGATCCCGATCGAGGCGGCGCTGAGCCACTATGAAAGCTCAGCCCTGGCGTGGGAGCGCGCCGCGTTCATCCGCGCCCGCGCCTGCGCTGGAGACGTGGCAGCCGGTGAGGCGTTCCTCTCTGCGATCCGGCCCTTCGTCTGGCGCCGGAGCCTTGATTTCGGAGCGTTGGCTGACATCGGCCGATTGACCAAGCGGATTCGCGCCAACCACACCGGCCCCTCGCGCGCGGGCCCCGGATTCAACCTCAAGCAAGGGCGCGGAGGCATCCGCGAGGTCGAATTCTATGCCCAGACCCATCAGTTGATCCACGGTGGACGCAATCCTGCACTGCGGCTTCGCGGCACGCGGGCCAGTCTTGATGCGCTGGCCGGGGCCGGATTGATCGATCCGGGCGATGCCCAGGTGCTGGGTGAAAGCTATGACCGGTTGCGTACGATCGAGCATCGACTCCAGATGGTGGCCGACCAGCAGACCCATTCGCTTCCGCTCGATCCCATCGCGCTCGACAATGTCGCGCGGCTTGAAGGGCTGGAAAGCGGGGCAGCGCTGGTCGCCGAATTGGCAGCAATCACCGAAGCGGTCGGCAGCCGGTATGACACATTGATCGCGCAATATGCCGACGACAGCCCGATTGCGGCGATGCCCGCCCCCGGCGGCGCGGCGCTTGAAGGCGAAATCGCCAAACTTGGCTTTGCCGATCCTGAAGCGCTCGCTGCCCGGATCGAGGGCTGGCGATCAGGCAAATTGCGAGCATTGCGCAGCGATGCCGCGCGCGAGGCGTTCGATGCCATGCTGTTGCCCTTGCTGGCCGCCTTTGCCCATGGGCCCGAGCCGGATCGCGCATTGCTGCGCTGGGAGCAATTGCTGGCGAGCCTGCCCAGCGCGGTCAACCTGTTCCGCCTGCTCGAAGCGCGGCCGGCCCTCGGCGAGTTGCTCGCCCGAATTCTTGGACTTGCCCCGCCGCTGGCCGATGCACTCGCGCGCCGGGCCGACCTGCTCGATCCGCTGATTGATGCCACCGCCTTTGATCTGCCCGGTCCGGTCGACGACCTGATCGAGCGATTGTCCGCCGGGGAGGCAGGCGATGATTACGAACGCCTGCTCGACCGGACCCGGCGCGGGGTTGGCGAATTGCGGTTCAAACTGGGGGTCCAGCTGATCGAGGGCCACCGCGATCCGGCGGAAATCGGCCAGGCACTCTGCCGGGTGGCCGAAGCAGCGCTCACCGTTCTGGCCAATGCCGCCACTGCCGAGTTCGAAAAGGTTCATGGGAGGATCGCCGGGGGCAATCTGTTGATCATGGGCTATGGACGGCTCGGCGGCGGAGCACTGACCCATGCATCGGATCTCGATCTGGTGTTCCTGTTCACTGGCGAACACAGCGCGGAAAGCGATGGCGCGAGGCCGCTTGGCGCAACGCTCTATTTCAACCGGCTGGCCCAGCGGGTAATCGCGGCCCTCTCTGTGCCGACGGCAGAGGGTCCGCTTTACGAGGTCGACGTTCGGCTGCGGCCGTCGGGCGCGCAGGGGCCGATCGCGGTCAGTCTGGACAGTTTTGCCCTATACCAGCGCGAATCCGCCTGGACCTGGGAGCATATGGCACTGGCCCGGGCGCGGGTTCTATATGGCCCGACTGACGGGAGCACGGCACTGGACGCGATCGTCCGTTCCGTGCTCGAACTGGACCGCGATCCAGCCAAGCTGCGCACCGACGTGCTGGAGATGCGCTCCACGATGGCCGAGCATAAACCCGCCAAGGGACCGCTCGATGTAAAGGCGGTGCGCGGCGGGCTGGTCGATATCGAATTCATCGTTCACTTCCTGCAGTTGCGCGATCATCTGGGGCTGGTCCCGGCGATTCCGGCTGCACTGGCGCTGCTGGTCGAGGCCGGAACTCTCGATCCGGCGATGCTCGGCGCCCACCGCACCCTCGGCGGGTTCCTGATCGCCGCCCGCCTGCTCGCCCCCGATGCCGAGGAGCCACCCGTCGCTGCCCGCGCGGCGCTTGCCAGCGCCTGCCAATGCAGCGACTGGCAGGGGTTGCTGGACAAATTGGCCGAATCGCGCCGGGCTGTTGCCGCCGCCTGGGCCGTGACTTTCGGTGAAAAACTGGAGATCGAAACATGACCATTGCCCCCGGTGATACCTTGCCAGACCTGACCCTGACCGCACCCGATGGCACGCCGGTGCGGCTGGCCGATTTCACGGGCCACAAGCTCGTGCTGTTTTTCTATCCGAAAGACGACACCCCTGGTTGCACCACCGAAAACATCGATTTTTCGGCACTTGCCGATGATTTCGCGAAAGCCAGGACCGCCTTGCTCGGGATCAGCAAGGATCCGCCAAAGAAGCATCAGAAGTTCATCGCCAAGCACGGTCTGACTGCGCCACTCGCCAGCGATGCCGAAACCGGTGGCCTGTCCGACGCACTGGGGTTCTGGACCGAAAAGTCGATGTATGGCCGTTCCTATCTGGGCATGGTCCGCTCAACCCTACTGGTTGGAACCGACGGCAAGGTCGCGCTGGTCTGGAGCCCGGTCAAAGTCAAAGGCCACGCCGCCGAAGTGCTGAAGGCCGCGCAGGCGTTGTGAGGCGCGGTGGCGCGCGCTCCAGCAAACCTGAGTCGCACACTTGACGATGAAATCGCTAAGGTCGGGTTCGGTTCAAAGCATTTCATCGCCCCGAAGCAGAATCGCGGAGAATCGCAAAAATCCGGGCGAAAAGGCGTGGTCGCGGGCCAATCCAGAAGCGTCGTTAAGCTGCCATTCAACGACTCAACCCGTCTTCGAGCCGCTTTATCGCGCTCTTCAGGTGCCGGGGTTGTCTAGTTAACCTTTGCCCCGCTAGGCCCCCTCTCGAGATGGCGGGGGGCTTACCGACTTCTCTAACACTTCAGTCGAACGGATGTTCCGGGCCGACTGCAAAACAGGTTCGCACACCCCGAATACGGGGCTTGAGAATAAGGTAGTTTGAGTGGTCGTTGTTTCGCTTTTTGCCAAGTTCCGGAGCATCTGCGGCGTGTTCGCCGCGCTCGGGCTTGGCCTGTCCAGCCCGGCTTTCGCCAACAGTTCGGCCAATGCCGATGTGACTGCCCCGCTGCGCGCCGCGCAAAGCGCCAAGGCACCGCAGGGCGGGGATGAAGAATTTCGCCGCCTGTTCAACGGCTGGAAACAGATGGACAGCGGCCAGCTGGCAATCGCTCCTGCCGCCAGCCCGGTGACCGGCAATTCGCTGACTCAGATCACTCCGCGCGTTTCGGCCCCGAGCTTTGCGCCCACCAAGGTTTCGATCCCGTCGCGCAACCCGCTCGATAGCGCAACGATGACCTCCAGCTTTGGCATGCGCACCCATCCGGTGCTTGGTGGCCGCCGCGGTCACAAGGGTGTTGATCTGGCCATGCCGACCGGAACCCCGGTCTATGCCACCGCCGATGGCGTGATCGGCAAGGCCGAGTGGTTTTCCAGCTATGGCCTTTACATCGCGATCGAGCATGGCGGAAACATCCAGACCCGTTACGGGCATCTCTCGCGTCTGACTGTCGCGGCCGGGCAAAAGGTCCGCAAGGGCGATCTGATCGGCTATGTCGGCTCGACCGGACGTTCAACCGGTCCGCATCTGCACTATGAAGTCCGGATTGCAGGGGCTGCGGTTAACCCGATCCCCTACATGAACGGCAACGCGGTTGCCCGCCCCGCCGCCACATCGCCCACCGCTGCGATGGGCGGAGCCGAAGACGACAACGAGATCGACTGATATTCTGTCCGGCACCGGGCGCAGAATCCCGGGCTGACAAAGCTTCCGGGAGGATGCTGGGGAAGAGGCGGCCTGAGCCGCCTTTTTCTTTGTTTGCAGCGTGCGCAAACTGCTTCCGATCTCCTGAATTGCGTCCCCGAAAGAGACAGTCCCGAAATGGTGTTGGAAACTCCTTCGCCGTCGCTTGGCAGCGGTGCTCTCAAGTGACTAAGCGACGATCAGGATGGGAACCCCGGCCAGCATCAATCCCCGCATTGTCGAGGGACTCTATTGCGAGGCGCTCGTCCTGTCAGACGACGTGCGCGCAGCCTTTGCCCTGTCCGGCCGATTGGGTGCGGCGGCGAACGAAGACGATGCCACGGTGGCGCTTTCCTGCGAGGCGCTGCGCACCACCACCCGGATGATGCATTCGCTTGCCTGGCTGCTCAACCACCGGGCATACTTCGCAGGCGAGCTCAGCGAGTTTCAGCTGCGCCGCCACGGCAAACTGGCCGACTTCCCCGAGGCTGAGCCAAATCGCCTGACCCTGATCGACGGCGAAACCCGGACGCTGATCATGGCCACCGAACGCTTCCACGCCCGCCTCAAGCGGCTCGACAACGGTTGGCGCGAACGCGAAGCCACTGCCCCCAGCGCGATCACCGCCCTGCGTGAGCGGCTGGGCGCTCAACTGCGGGGCTAGCTTTCGACTCGACTTGGGATGCGCCGCTCCCCATATCCATATCCATGGATGCCCCGCCCAAACCCTGGCCCACCGGCCTGTCCGAACTCTGCGAACCGCTGATCCGGCGGGTGCTGGCACCCAATGCCTCGCCCTATACCTTCACCGGCACCCAGACCTATGTCGTCGGCGCGGGGGATGAGGTGGCAGTGATTGATCCGGGGCCGGCCGATTTCGGCGCCGGGGGCGAGCCTTCGCCGTTCAAGGGTGCGGATACCAATGGCGCGGGCCATGTTGATGCCATTCTGGCGGCGGTCGGCGGGTCAAGGATCGCTGCGATCCTGTGCACCCATACGCACCGCGATCACTCGCCCGCCGCAGCGCCGCTCAAAGAAGCGACCGGAGCGCCGATCATCGGCTGCGCGCCGCTCGTTCTCAGCGACGATGGCCCGCGCGCCGACAGCGCCTTTGACCGTACCTATGCCCCCGACCGGGTGCTGGCCGATGGCGAGCGGATCGGCGGACCGGACTGGACGATCGAGGCTGTTGCCACGCCGGGGCATACCAGCAACCACCTGTGCTATGCCGTGCTGGAAAGCGGCGCGCTGTTTACCGGGGATCATGTGATGGCCTGGTCGACCAGCGTGGTTTCCCCGCCTGATGGCGATATGGCAGCCTATATGGCCAGCCTGCAAAAGCTGTACGAGCGTGAGGACAAGGTGCTCTACCCGGCCCACGGCCCGGCGATCACACGCCCGCGCCAACTGGTGCGCGGGATGCTCGGCCACCGCCGCAGCCGCGAGAAACAGATCTTGCGGCTGCTTGAGGCAGGTCCGCAGGAAATTCCGCAGTTCGTCAGCGCTATGTACAAGGGCCTCGACCTACGCCTGCACGGCGCAGCTGGTCGTTCGGTGCTGGCCCATCTCTATGACCTGCGGAATCGGGGCCTGACCACCGAGGAGAACGAGACATGGCGGCTGATCTCCTGACCGAGCCCGGCACTGCGCGCCTGCCCTGGCTGATTACCGGCGGCGCGCTGGCGCTGGCGGCGTGGCTTGGTTGGCAGGTCTGGGGGACGCAGGATCACGGCGACCCGATCACCACCAGCCTGACCGCGTTCGAAAAGGCCAACCGGCTGACGGTTTTTTCGGCCCAGCTCGCGCCGGTGGTCAGCGCGGATGATGTGCGCGGATACAGTCTGCTCAAAAGCCGCCAGATCGCGGTGATTCCGGCGCGAGTCGATTATACGCTCGATCTGGCCAAGCTGGATGCGGGGCGGTTCCGCTGGGATCCATCGGGCAAACTGCTGACCGTGACATTGCCGCCGCTGCAAGTGTCCAAACCCAACCTCGACGAAGCCCGCGCGCAATACCTGCGCGAAGGGGTGTGGATCACCGGCCCCGCCCAAGCCAAACTGACCCGCGACAACACCTTGCTGGCCGAGCGGCAGGCGGGCGAACAGGCCGCAAACCCGGTATTGATGGGGCTGGCGACAAGTGCTGCAAAGCAGGCGGTGGCACAAAATCTGGCGGTGCCGCTCAAGGTTGCAGGCTATGGAAACGTGCGCGTATCGGTTCGGTTCGACGGGGAACCGGGCCCGCCCTGACGCTTGCCATTGCGGCCAGATTAAGCGGCGTGTAACCAGACGTCATAACGGGCCGCGGAACCTTGGGGAGTAACCGCGTTGGCGACTGCACATCAGACTGGCATTCCGGCTCAGAAGGCCGAGGAACGCTTCTTTTTCAAGCTCGCCTGTTCGATCGGTCTGGTGTTGATCGCCGGGTTTTCAATCCAGCTGGCAGCGGGCCGATCAAGCTTTGCGGTGCCGCCGGTCTACCATCTCCACGCTGCGGTGTTTTTTGGCTGGGTGGCGCTGTTCCTTGTCCAGAGTTTTCTGGTCAGCAGCGGCAATATCGCGCTGCACCGGCGGCTCGGCTGGCTTTCGGCCATATAGGTTCCGGTCATGGTGGTTCTGGCAGTGACGATCACCGTCACGTCGCTGCGCCGCACCGGTGGCCCGTTCTTCTTCGATGCCAACGAATTCCTGTTTGGCAATTGCCTGGGCGCGCTGGCTTTTGGAATCATGGTTGGTGCGGCCGTGCGGATGCGCCGCCGGACCGACTGGCATCGCCGCCTGATGATCGGCGCGATGGCCGCGATCACCGGGCCGGGATGGGGCCGGCTGCTGCCAACCCCGCTGCTGATCCCCTATGGCTGGGAGATTACCAATACGCTGGGCATGACCTTCGTGGTGGTGGGCATGATCCGCGACAAACGCGCGATTGGCGCAGTCCATCCCGCATGGTGGGTGGCCCTTGCGGCTGGAATCGGCTGGATCGTGGTGGGAGAGGTGCTGGCCTATACCCCGTGGGCGATCGAGGTGACGCGCCAGGTGATGGAAGGCTATCCCGGCGCGGCCCGCCCGATGGGGGCCTATCTGCCTTGATATGTCGGCGCTGACAGGCCATCTGGGATGTTCTTAGACAAGGCGAGCCAGATGACCGTTCAGACCGAGAGCCTTTCCGGCATCGATATCCGCGCAGAGATTGACCGCCTGCGCAAGGACCGCAACGCGGTGATCCTGGCGCATTACTATCAGCGCCCGGAAATTCAGGATCTGGCCGATTATATCGGGGACAGTCTGGAGCTGTCCAAGAAGGCCGCAGCAACCGATGCTGAGGTGATCGCGTTCTGCGGGGTCAAATTCATGGCCGAAACCGCCAAGATCCTCAGCCCCGAAAAGACCGTGATCCTGCCCGATCTGGATGCCGGGTGCAGCCTGGAAGATTCGTGCCCGCCGGAAAAATTCGCCCAGTTCCGCAAGGCCAACCCCGATCACATTGCGCTTACCTACATCAACTGTTCGACCGAGGTGAAAGCGCTCAGCGATATCATCGTTACCAGCTCCAGCGCCGAAACGATCCTCGCCCAGATCCCCAAGGACCAGAAGATCATTTTCGGTCCCGACCGTCATCTGGGAGGTTACCTCAGCCGCAAGTTCGACCGTGAAATGCTGTTGTGGCCGGGCGTCTGCATCGTCCACGAAGCGTTCTCGGAAACCGAGCTGCTCAAGCTGAAAGCCCAGAACCCCGGTGCGCCGGTGGCGGCCCACCCCGAATGCCCGCCGCACATCATCGACCACGCAGACTATGTCGGCAGCACCAGCGGCATCCTCAATTTCGCCAAGACCTTCCCCGGCCAGACCCTGATCGTGGCGACCGAACCGCACATCATCCACCAGATGGAACTGGCGCTGCCGGACAAGGTGTTCATCGGAGCCCCGGGAGCCGACGGGCAATGCGCGTGCAACATCTGCCCCTACATGGCGCTGAACACGCTGGAGAAACTGTACCTCGCGCTGCGCGATCTCAAACCGCAGATCGAGATCGAAGAAGGGCTGCGCTTGCAGGCGAAGAAGAGCCTGGACCGGATGCTGGAGATGGCTGGAGGGACGGTTGGCAAGGGTGATTTGGGGGCGCGGTGAGAGTCTACCATTTTCTCTGTGAGCACTTCGGTCTCGAGGACATCAAGCAACGTCGATTGAAGATCGCTCGAATCGCTGATTTGAACGACCCGTTTGAGTTTCTGGCTCGTGCAGATGATGCACGTGAAAGGGCAGCGTTGCGTGCTACAAAGGAAACACAAGCCAAGACCACCGGACTGCTGTGCTTCAGCCGAAGTTGGCATAATCCAGTTCAATGGAGCCACTACGCTGATCGCCATCGCGGCCTTTGTCTTGGCTTCGATGTATCCGATGTAGACGCGAAACCCGTGGCTTACCGAAGTGCTCCGATTCACTTTAACTTGGCCAGATACCAGCGCGACGGCCACTATGCGCAAGAGTTTGCGGAGCGAATGATCTCATCAAAATTTTCAGATTGGGCCTATGAGCAGGAAGTGCGACTTTATGTTCGTCTCGATCCGGACACTGAGACTGGCGGCCTTTATTTCTACGAGTTTTCAGACGACCTCAGATTGTCCGAAGTAATTGTTGGAGCCGCGAGCGGACTTAGCAGAAGTCAACTCGAATCGGCGCTCGGAGATATGTCCGGGCAAGTGTCAATGCGAAAGGCGAGGTTGGCCTTCAAATCGTATCGCATTGTCGAACAACGCGAATCCAGCCTTTGGCAATAGCTTGATGTCGCCAGATTAGGCATCGAAGCCTACTGGCATCGACGCTTCGCTGACCGCCGCGCCAACGGCGAATGGTTCAAATTGTCGAAGGTCGATGTCTTGGCGTTCAAAAAGCGAAAATTTCAGTAACCCTTCACCGTCTACCCTGAGCTTGTCGAAGGGCTGTCCTACTTCTTGAGGCCAGGCGTGACCACGAAGAAAAGGACAGTCCTTCGACAGGCTCAGGATGAACGGGCTTGGTTAGAGTCGGTGAGTCTAACCCGCCACCCGCTCAAAACTAACCCGCAGCCGTGTCCCCGTCGCTTTCGCAAACTTCGCCAGCGTCGCGGTTGAGGGCCGCGATCTTCCGCTTTCGAGGCGGGCGATGGCGCTTTGGGTGGTGCCCATCCGCACGGCGAGTTCTTCCTGGGTCAGGGCAGCGTCGGCGCGCGCCTTGATCAGCGCGCCAGCGAGCGCGAATTCCTCCTCGAGCGCCGCGTATTCGCGGACGAACGCCGGATCTTTGGACAACTTGTCGAACAACCTCGACGCAGGGATAAAATTGCTCATTTCACTTTCTCCGCCCTTCTGAGGGCCAGTTGAAGTTCGCTGCGGGGCGTCTTCTGGGTCTTCTTGCGGAACACCCGCACCACCACCGCACGTTTGCCTGAAACGGTGATGTAAATTGCCCGGGCGATCCCGTCGCGCCCCTTCATTCGCATCTCCCAAAGCGACTTTTCGAGATGTTTCACATAGGGTTCGCGCATCGCGACAAGTCCGAACTGCTCGATCATGTCGATGATCCTGAACAGTTTGGCCTGCATGTCTTCGGGCAGTGCTGCGACTTCGCCTTCGACCACTGCATCCAGAAATTGAACCGCCCAAACCATTGCAGCATTATAGCGTTTTTGCTATGTGTGTCAAGACGACGCATGGCATGAGTTTTCGGGAATCGATGGGTCAACCGCAGCAGCCGGTGTTTCTTGTAGCCGGTTGAATAGCTCAGCAATTGCACTCACTGCAAAATCCCCGGCACCCACATGCCCGGTGCCTCGCGCCCGGCCTTGAGAGAGGCCCTTCGTCCCCCGCGGCCTTTCCAGCGTTGCTGAGCCACCCCGGTTCGGAGTAGTCTCACCCGATGGGCAAGCTCAGCGGAATCAAAGTGATCGACCTGTCGGTGTTTCTGCCGGGACCGATGATGACCATGATGATGGCCGATCAAGGCGCAGAGGTCTGGAAGATCGAAAGCCCCGGCGGCGATCCGGCGCGCGCGCAGGAGCCGTTTGAGGGCGGCCAGTCAGTCTGGTTCAGGGGGCTCAACCGCGGCAAGCAGAGCTTGGTGCTCGATCTCAAAAGTGAGGCCGGAGCGGCCCGGTTGTGGGACCTGATCGAAACGGCTGACGTGTTTGTCGAAGGGTTCCGCCCCGGTGTGATGGCGCGGCTGGGGTTTGACTATGCCGCCGTCTCAGTGCGCAACCCGCGGATCGTCTATTGCTCGATTTCGGCCTTTGGCCAGACCGGCGCGCTGGCTCATCATCCGGCGCACGATCTGGCAACCCAGGCGTTGGCCGGGTTTCTTTCAGTCAACGACGGGCCGGACGGCACTCCGGTGGTCCCAGGGGTTGCCGCCGCCGACATGGCCGCCGGGCTGACCGCGCTATCGGCGACAATGATGGCGCTGTTGGGGCGAGAGCGGAGCGGACGGGGCGATTTCATCGATTGCGCGATGTTCGACAGTCTGTTGCCGTGGTCCGCCCACACCGCCGGGCTGGCGCTGGCAGGTGGTGAGCCGCCGCGCTCGGCCAGCCAGCGCTCGCTGGGCGGAGCGGCGTTCTATCAGGTCTATCGCACCGCCGATGATCGCCACGTGGTGCTGGGCGGGCGAGAGCTCAAGTTCGCCAGGAACCTGCTCGAGGCCTTGGGGCGGCCAGACCTTTATCCGCAAGCCGAACGGCCAGCAGGAGCGCAGGGCGAACTTATTGCCTTTCTGCGCGAGACCTTTGCGACCCGGTCTCGAGACGAATGGACCCGCTGGTTCGCTGACAAGGACGTTGCCTTCGCGCCGGTGCTCGACTTCCGCGAGGCATTTCAGCAGCCGCACATCGCCGAGCGCGGGTTGGTGATGGAGGCCGGTGGCGGGCACATGGTGACCCCCGCAATCCGCTTTGCCTCGGAGCATTGGGAGCCAGGCCCGGCACCCGGACTGAACGACGCAGACGGCGCGGACACCTGGGCCTGATGCAAGGTTTTCTCCTTGGGTTCATTGCCACTGTCCTGGCCGGAACCGGCGCGCGCGATCAGGTGCTGGTGGCGGGGCTGGTTGCCAGGCTGGGCCAGCGGCCAAGCCTGCTGGCGATTGCGTTGACAAGCGCTGTGCTGGCGGCAGCGGGAGCAGTGTGGCTGGCCGGAGCCATCGCTCCGCAACTCGCCGCACCAGCAAGGCAGATGCTGGCGGTGCTGGTTCTGGCATTGGCAGCGCTGGAGATGCTGGCCTTTCCGCCAAGGTCCGGGCTGGCCGAGCCAAGCCACTCGCTGGGGGCTTTCACGATCGTTCTGGTGGCTCAGCAGTTGACTGATGCCGCCCGGTTGCTGCTGTTCGGAATCGCCGTGGCGAGCCTGCTGCCGGGTCTGGCGGGGCTGGGCGGCGCGCTTGGCGGGATGGCAGTGGTAGCAATCGGGTGGAGCAGTGGCCAATCGCTGCTCGATCTGCCCTTGCGGCAAATCCGGCGCTGGCTGGGCGCAGCATTGCTGATCCTCGCCGCCGTTCTGGCATTCCTGCTGCGGCAATAGAATAGCAATGCGGGCCCGTTCCGTAGGCGTGGGCAAGCTGCTATCACTGGGTCCATGACCAAAGCCGAACTGATCGACGGAGCGACCAACGCCGAGATTGCTCGCTGGCTGTTCGCCCATATCGAGGCGAACCCGGGCGAGATCGCGATCACCATTCCCGGCGGATCGACCCCATTTCCGATCCTCGCCGAACTGGCTGAGCTGGGCCTTGACTGGAGCCGGATCACAGTCTGGCCGGGGGATGACAGGATCGTGGCAGAGGATCACCCGGCCAGCAATGTCGGGCGCATTCGCGCCGCGATCGAACCGCTGGGCGCGCGGGTAGTGGCGCTGAAAGAAGGTGCGAAGCCGCCGCACTTCGCGCTGACCTGGCTTGGCATGGGCACCGATGGGCATATCGCCAGCCTGTTTCCCAACACCGATCCGCAGGCAAACGATCCGCTGAGGCTGCGCAGATTGGTCCCCGATCCGCTGCCACCAGAAGCGCCGTTTGCGCGGCTGACCCTCACACTGCCGGCTCTGCTGGACAGCACTGCAATCGTGTTCGTGATCCGGGGCAAGGCGAAGCGTGAACTGTTTCAGGCGGCGCTGAACGGTGACCACGATCTGCCGATCGCCCGGCTGCTTGCGGCTGCCCGGCAGCCGGTGACATGCTTCACCTGATCCCGGCCCCGCTCCACCGGGCCGGACTGCGGCTTGCCCACGCGATCCGGCGGCGCTGGTGGCGGCTGGCCAGAGTTCAGCTGAATGGTTGCCGGGTGCTGGCGTTCGATCCCGAACGCCGGGTGCTGCTGGTCCGCCACTCCTACGGCAGTGGCCACTGGATGCTTCCTGGTGGCGGGATCGGACGCGGCGAGGAGCCATTCGCCGCAGCCCTGCGCGAGCTGCGCGAAGAGGTGGGCTGCGGCCTCACCCATGCCCGCATCCTGGCCGTGCTGGACGAGCCATTATACGGTACGATCAACCGGGTTCATGTGGTCAGCGGAACGATCGAGGGGACCCCGCGCGGCGATGGGCGCGAGGTGATTGAACTGGCGCTCTTTGCGCAGGATGCCTTGCCCGAACGGCTTTCACCGGCACTTCGGGCACGGATCGACGAATGGTTTTTGCTGGCAGGTCCGGTTCAATGACACGAGAGCAGCGCTGAATTGGCCCAGCCAGAGCGTGGATCAGGTATATCCGCCGCTGGACCCGGCTGCGCTCAAGCGAGCCAGGTCCCGGGATTGGGCATCGGTTCGTGCTTTTGTGCGCGGATCAACGACAGCACCGAGCGGACCACCACCAGCACCATCACCGCGATCCAGATCAACACCCCGACCACCACGATCAGCAGAACAAATCCGATCACCGATCCGATCAGGCCGATCCAGAAGGTGTTGATCAGGTATTGGTAGTGCGAGGCTTCCCACGGCTCGCGCGCTTCACTGCGCCAGACATAGGCCAGCACGACCCCGACGATCACGGTAATGCCCAGCACGAACGAGCTGAGATAGAGCAACGAGACAATTGTCGGGTAGTTGAGATCGAACCCGCCCCGTTGCGCCGTCGATTGCACTGGCCCGGGCGCTTCAGGCGTCGGAGTGGGAGTCATCGATGGTGGCGGTCCGCTGAGATCGGTCATGCTGGCTCCCCGGCGTGGCCACCCCTTGCGGCCGAAGCCGGCATAATGCCGCAGCGGGCGGCAAGGTCAATGCCCCCACGGCGGCGGGGGCGCAGCAATCGGACGGGTCAGGTCAAATTCGACCCGGAAATTGCGGGCGTTGGGCGGCTGGCGGGTAAGCTGATAGGCAAAGCGGGCAGCGGGAGCTCCGGCGCGGTCCACTTCGATCCGCCAGACATTGGTGATCGAAGCGGTGCGGCCCTCGCTTTTGAACAGGGCAATGCTTTCCGCATCGACCGGAAAGAGCTGCGCGGCGGCGCTGTCCGGCGTGGCGGTTTCGCCGCCATAGAGCGTGGTCGAATCCGCCTTGCCGTCCTCATGCCGGTGATCATGCTTCAGCCGCAGACCGCCTGCGGTGCGCGTGATCAGCCAGGTCCGGCTGCGATCCCATGTGCCATCGGCGCGCTGCACGTGGAACGGCACCGCGATCCGGTTGGCCGAACATTCGCGGACATGCATCGTCATTGCTTGCCCCCGCATATCTGCATCGGGCGCGTCGTTGCTGACCAACCGTCCGGCAAAGGCCTTGCCGCAATGGCTGGAAAGCGCCTGCCAGAACGATTCTTGCGGCGTGGCAGTGGGGGTGGCGCACCCCGTCAAGGCGAGGGCGAGAACGAGGGATGCAGGCTTCATCGCGGCAGCGTGGCAGGCAGCGCTGGGGCTTGCAAGGCTGCTCAGTCCAACCAGCCCAACAGCTTGGCGATCAGCATGCCCAGCATAAACAGCAAAGTGCCATAGACCCCCAGCCAGGTCAGCAAGCGCGGCGGCCGGGCCAGATCGGGGCGGCCATCGGGATAGGCGAGTTCAACCATGTCCCCCACCGCTGGACTTGGCTGCGGGCCATAGACCGCATCGGTTACCTCAAGCTCGCCGTCTTCGCTGCGGAAGCCATAGACGGCCGCAAAGGACATGCCGCCATCCTGAAAACTCGATTCGTGACGCAGAACCTGCGCCAGCACCCGCCGGGCCGGGCGGGTTAGCCGCAGCCAATCGTGGCGGATCAATGCGGCCAGCCCGAACAGCGCGAGCGCCAATCCGGCGTAGATGAAGTATCCTTCAGCTGGCCCGAGCTCAGCCCGCAAGCCGCAGACCCTCGATTTCCGGTGCAGCTGGCTTGGGCTGATCGAGCCAGATCCCGCGAGTGTCGTAGACCGCCAGGGCAGCGCGTTCGGCCAGCGGCACGGCCTTGAAGGCATCGTGATCGACCAGCACGATCAGCACGCCGCAGGTTTCCAGCGCGGTGTCGATGTCGATCAGTTCAGCCGATGTGCCTTCGAATTCGCGCGGCAGTTCGGCAGCATAGGGCTCCACCACCTTGATCCGGCTGCCGAACTTGCGGGCCAGCCGCGCGGCGACGGCACGGGCCGGGCTTTCGCGGAAATCGTCGATATTGGCCTTGAACGCGAGCCCGAGGCAGGCGACCGTGGCCGCCTGATGAGCTTCGATCAGCGCTTCGGCGCGGGCGATCACGTGGTGGATCTTGCCGTCGTTAACCCCGCGCGCGGTGCGGATCAGCGGGGTATCTTCGGGCGCGCCATGGACGATGAACCATGGATCAACCGCGATGCAGTGCCCGCCGACACCCGGTCCTGGGGTCAGGATATTGACCCGCGGATGGCGGTTGGCGAGCCGGATCACTTCCCACACATCAAGGCCCATCTTGTCCGCCACGATGCTGAGTTCGTTGGCAAAGGCGATGTTGACGTCGCGATAGGCGTTCTCGACCAGCTTGGTCATTTCGGCGCTGCGGGCATCGGTGGTGATGCAGGTGCCGCGCACGAACCGCTTGTAGAATGTCAGCGCCTTGCGCGCGCAGCGCGGGGTGATCCCGCCGATCGAGCGATCGTTGCCGGTCAATTCCTCAAGGATTTTCCCCGGCAGCACCCGTTCGGGGCAATAGGCGATCGAAACATCGGGGATGTCGGCTGTCAGGCCAGGGCATTTCAAGTCCGGGCGGGCCTTGGCGATCAGATCGCGCAGCGCCTCGGTGGTGCCGACTGGCACCTTTCGCTTGCGCAGCTCGTAGAGGAACGGAACGAACATCACGCGAGCGTAGCAGCCCGTTCGTTTCGGCCC
>CALMBN010000307.1 GCA_937860195.1 uncultured Novosphingobium sp. | reverse complement strand
GTGGATCGGGCTGGAAGATCCCACCGATCTGATCGCCGATCTTGAACACGGCCTGACCGCCTGGGCCACCGCATGAACCTGCGCGAAGACATCGCCGAAATCACCAAACAACTCGACGCCATCGGGTTTGATTTCGGTGACTATCACGTGTCGCTCTATCGCGCGGTTCTGTTTGTGCTGGTGGCGCTTGGCGTTCTGGTGGCCGGCCGGCTCGGCAACATTGTTATCCGCCGGCTGTTTCGCAGGATGCACCGGCTTGATACGACCCAGCAGCTGCTTGGTGAAAAGCTGGCCGGGGTCGCGCTTTGGGTCGCGCTGGTGCTGGCCGGGATCGACTTTCTGGGAATCAGCCTGACTGCGTTGACGGTGTTTTCCGGTGCATTCGGGCTGGCAATCGGGTTCGGTCTGCAAAAAACCTTTGGCAACCTGATCTCGGGCATCATCATGCTGATGGACCGTTCGATCAAGCCAGGTGATGTCATCGCCGTGGGCAATGGCAGCGACAAGACCGTCGGGCAGGTCAACCGGATCGGTATCCGCGCTGTATCGGTCATCACCCGCGATCAGATCGAATACCTGATCCCGAACGAGCTGCTGATGACCTCAACCGTCGAGAACTGGTCATTCAGCACCCGCGATGTCCGGCTGAAAGTGCCGGTCGGGATCGCTTATGGCAGTGATGTAGAGCTGGCTGAGAAACTGATGCTGCAAGCTGCAACCGAGACCGAGCGGGTCCATAGCGATCCCGCGCCGTCGGTGTGGTTGCACTCGTTCGGAGACAGTGCGATCCAGTTCGAAATCCAGCTGTGGATCGACGATCCCGAAGCCGGGGTCGGCAACATCCGCAGCGATGTGCTCAAGCGGATCTGGGTGCTGTTCAAGGACCACGGGGTCCAGCTGCCCTACCCGCAGCGCGATATCCATGTGAAAGCGTGGCCAGCGCGGGTCGATAGCTGACCTAAGCCGCTGCAAAGCCATTCTGACTGGCAAGTGATCGTCCCGAAGCGCATTTCCTGGCGATGAGCATTTCCCCTTCTGCATCCGGCAAAGTCTGGCTGGTGGGTGCCGGACCCGGCGATCCTGATCTGCTGACCCTGCGCGCCGCGCGGCTGATCATGCAGGCCCGGCTGATCGTTCACGATGGCTTGGTCGATCCGGCAATACTGGCGCTGGCAGGCCCGAAAGCACGGCTGGTTTCGGTCGCCAAGTCACGCTCGCGCCACACTTTGCAGCAGGACGAGATCAACACCTTGCTGGTCCGCGAGGCTTTGGCCGGGACCGATGTAGTCCGCCTGAAGGGCGGCGATCCGTTCATTTTCGGACGCGGCGGCGAAGAGGCTGAGGCTTGCCGCGCCGCTGGCGTCCCAGTCGAAGTGGTACCGGGGATCAGCGCCGCGATTGGTGCCGCCGCCGCAGCGCAAATGCCGCTGACCCACCGCCGCAGCGCTTCGATCGTCAGCTTCGTTGCGGGTCAGTGCAAGGGCCTGTCCGAGCAGGACTGGACCGGCCTGGCCGGCAGAGGCCGCACGCTGGTGATCTACATGGGCCTCGCCACAGCCGATGCGATAGCCGAAAAACTGATGGCTGATGGCCTTGCTCCCGATGTTCCGGTGGCGGTGATCGCTGATGCCACCCGTCGGAAGATGCTGGTGTTACGTGGGCCGCTGGCGGGTCTGGGCGATCTGGTGATGCGCCACAAGGTCAAGAGCCCGGCACTGATTGTGATCGGCGATGTAGCAGCCGAACCGACCGACGCGCCCTTGCGCGCCCTCGCGCTGGAGTCCGTGCAATGAAGATATTGACTGGCAATGACCTGAAATCAGGCGCTGTCACCTGGTGGGATGGTGTCCAGTGGTCGCTGCACGTTTCCGATGCGGTCGATGTCGCGGACCATGCCGATTCGATCCTGGCGCGCGAGCAAGCCGCACAGCGCGTCAACGCCGCCTACGCGATTGACGCGGTCAAGGATGAGGACGGCGTCCGCCCGGCCCACATCAAGGACCGTATCCGCGCCCTGGGGCCAACTGTGCGCCCCGATCTGACCCTCAAACCAGCCGACGCCGATGCGCGTGATTGGGTGATCTGATGTATAAATATGACACGTATGACCAAGCGATGGTCGATGCCCGGGTCGAGGAATTCCGCGACCAGGTGAAGCGCCGTCTTGAAGGGCATCTCAGCGAGGATCACTTCAAGCCGCTACGGTTGCAGAACGGACTCTATTTGCAATTGCACGCCTATATGCTGCGGGTTGCGATTCCTTATGGCACGCTGAATTCGGCGCAAATGCGGGTGCTGGGTGATATCGCCGACAAGTACGACCGCGGCTATGGCCACTTCACCACCCGCCAGAACATCCAGTATAACTGGATCCAGCTGGACCAGACGCCGGATTTGCTGGCAACCCTCGCCAAGGTCGAAATGCATGCGATCCAGACCAGCGGGAACTGCATCCGCAACATCAGTTCGGACCAATACGCCGGGGCCGCTGCTGACGAGATCGTCGATCCGCGTCCATATGCCGAGCTGCTGCGCCAGTGGTCGAGCTTTCACCCCGAGTTTCTGGTCCTGCCGCGCAAGTTCAAGATCGCGGTCATCGCCAGCGAGACCGACCGCGCGGCGATGAAACTGCACGATATCGGCATCCGCATTGTCCGCAATGCTGCCGGCGAAATCGGCGCGGCGTTCTTCGTTGGCGGCGGGATGGGCCGGACCCCGATGATTGCCCCGCTGATCAGGGACTTCGTCCCACTCGATCAGCTGATCACCTATGCCGAGGCCTGCCTCAGGGTCTATAACCGCCATGGCCGCCGCGACAACAAGTACAAGGCGCGGATCAAAATTCTGGTCCATGAGCTTGGAAAAGAAGAATATACGCGCCAGGTCGAGGAAGAATTCGCGCACCTGCTCACGCAAGGGATCGAGCCGCCACTGGCCGAGCTTGAGCGGATCAAGGCGCACTTCACCGATCCGGTTTACGAGGTTGGGATCGCTGACGAAGTGGACCGCAGCGATCCCGACTTTGCTCTGTGGGTGGATCGCAACTGCGCCGCGCACAAGCAGCCCGGCTACATGATCGCAACGATCAGCCTCAAACCTGTTGGCGGGATTCCGGGTGATGCCAGCGCCGATCAGATGCGGTTGATGGCCGATCTTGGGCTCCAATACAGCTTTGACGAACTGCGCGTCACCCACGCCCAGAACATCGTCCTGCCGCACGTCCGCAAGGCTGATCTCTATCCCTTGTGGCAGGCGCTCGAAGCGGCTGGTCTCGGCATGCCCAACCTTGATGCGGTGGATGATATCATCGCCTGCCCAGGGCTCGATTATTGCAGTCTCGCCAACGCCCGCTCGATCCCGGTAGCGCAAAAACTGTCGCAGCGGCTCGCTCCGCGGCGTGCTGAAATCGGCGAACTCAAGCTCAAGA
>CALMBN010000306.1 GCA_937860195.1 uncultured Novosphingobium sp. | reverse complement strand
GTCGGCGCAGCCGCAGCCTGCGGATCAATAGCAGAACCGACAGGCGTGGCCTGCAATGGCAGCGCGCGCGGTGCGAACAGGGGGTTTGGCTCGGGAGCGGCGAAGGCAGAGCTCTCAAAGCCAACTGATATGGCGAATTCCGCCTTCCTGTTGTCGCTTGTTGCCGCCTGCGGGATCACTCCAGATATCGGGCGATCATCAGGGACTGTGAACTCATCCATGGACGCGGGGCCGACAGCCAGTCTGCCGGAATTCGTCCGTTGATCATCGGCCGAAGCGCTGGCCATGCCGACCCGCGAGATGTCGAGAATTTGCGGCGCACCTCCCGGCAGCGGCGCCTGATCGCACGACGTGATTTCACGCTCGTGCTTTTCCATTGTCAGCGCGCGGCGGCGCTGGGTCAACCCGCCCGCTTCGGGCGCGCCATTGGCATCGACTTCGTCGGCCACTGGAAGCGCGCTGCGGAGCGACGGTTCGACATAAGCGGTGCGGTTGCGCGGTTGCTCCTCGACGGAATGACCAAACATTGTGCTGCGCTTGTGTTCATGGGCTTCCATTTTGGGTTGGATCAGGCGGCGGGCGACGGTGAGCCCAACAGCACTGCCGATCGCCGTCAGCACCAACGCCACGAGAATGCGGGCAGTCATCCCGATTGGCGGCGCTGCCGCCGCCACGATCAGATCGATCCGGCTCTGGATGATCAGCGATTCAAGCAGAGCAGGGCGGACGGCGAGACTGCCCAGCCCGAACAAGGCCCCGAACCACAGTGCAATGACAGCTGGAAACAGCGGGTGCGTGGTAATCGGCCTGGCCTCTGCCGGTTTACGCGGTTGGCTGGCCACGAGCATGAACCCCTTTGATTGACACGGTGCCGCAGGGCCGGGTCTGCAAGATTGCTGCCCGATACGCGGTGATCAGACCGAAACTGGTAACAACCTTTGGTAAACATCCTGATAACGATGGATATTGCGGGCCCAGTCATGACGTTCAGCGACGTGGATCAGCGCTGCCGCGCGGCGAGCTTCCCAGGCCTGAGGAGCCCCGAGCAGATCGGCGAGAGCCTTGGCACAGGCTGCAGGATCGTCAGGCCGGAACAGCGTGCCGGTCACCCCGTCGGCCATCAGTTCACGGTGGCCACCAACATCGGACGCGGCAACCAGCTGGCGCTGGGCCATTGCCTCAAGCGGCTTGAGCGGTGTGACCAGATCGGTCAGACGGCTGCGCTTGCGGGGATAGGCCATCACGTCGACCAGCGCGTAATAGCGCTCAACCTCGCTGTGCGCGACCCGCCCGACGAAGTGGATTGCAGCTTTGGCCGGTGACGCTTCGGCCTGCTCGCGCAGTGCCGTTTCCATTGGGCCGCCGCCGACCAGCAGCAGCCTGGCCGCAGGCAACTGCGCGATCAGCAGCGGCATCGCGGCGATCAGATCATCTATGCCTTCGTAATCATAGAAGCTGCCGATAAAGCCGATCACCGGTCCGTCGCCCAGACCGAGCTCCGCCGTCAGCGACGGATCGCGCGGCACAGGATTACCGAACAGGCCAAGGTCGACCCCGTTGGGCATGATCAAAAGCTTGGCCGGATTGACCCCGCGCGTGATCAGGTCGCTGCGCAGCCCTTCGCAGATCGTCACCACCGCATCCGCTTTGGCGACAACATGGTTCTCAAGAGCCCGGATCAGACGGTATTTGAGCGATCCCTGCGTGCCGGTTCCATTGCCGACTGCGGCATCTTCCCAGAATGCGCGGATTTCGTAAACCAGCGGAATCCCCCTTCGCCGCGCCACCCGCAGCGCGGCAAGCCCGCAGATCGCGGGCGAATGGGCGTGGATCAGATCGGGCCGCCAATCATCGCAAAGCCGGTCGATCGCCTTTGCAAAGCGGCCGACTTCCAGCCATTCGCGCAACACCGGGGGGCCGTTGATGCCACCTTCGGTGCGGACAAAATCGAGCCCCTCGACCGTCTCCGAAACAGGCCCTGCGGCGGTGTGCCGCAGCCCGGTAATCCCCCGCACCTCGAGCCCGGCAGCCGCTTGCGCCTTGAGGATCGCGCGGGTGCGAAAGGTATAGCCGCTGTGCATCGGCAGCGAGTGGTCAAGGACATGAAGGACCCGGGTCATGGCGGTTATCCTAGGCCAACAAGGCTTAACGCGCCGTCAACTCCGTTCTGCTATGCGCCTGAGCCATGGTCGACATTTTCGCCCTTTCGCTGATGCACGCCTTGTTGCTGGTAGCGGTCTGGCGGCTGCTGCAAAGCGATGAACTCGATTCCGAAGTGGCCGAGCAATCCGAGGAGCGACCGGGTGCTTAACCTGGCGCTGACCGGCTTTATCGGCGCGCTGTTTGCAGCGGGTCTGCGCCGCCCGTTCCTGTGGGTTCTGGCCTATGCCTATATCGACATTCTGGTTCCGCAGAAGATCGCGTGGGGATTTCTTGCGGTCCTGCCGGTTTCGCTGATGGCCTTTGTGCTGGCTTTTGCCGGCTGGGCGATGATCGATGCCAAGCGTGATAGCCGGTTCACGTTCAGGCAGGGCCTGATCGTGCTGTTGCTGGTCTATTGCGGCCTGACTACTATGACTGCCGACTTCCCCGAACCGGCGGCTGAAAAGTGGGCGTGGGTCTGGAAGGCGCTGCTGTTCGCGCTGTTCCTGCCGCTGACCCTGCGGACCCGGCTCAGGATCGAGGCTGCGGCGCTGGTTATGGTTCTGAGCGTCGGTGCGATCCTGATCAGCGGCGGGGTCAAGACGCTGGCGGGCGGGGGCGGCTATGGCACCTTGCGGACATTGGTGGCAGAGAACTCGGGCATCTACGAAGGGTCAACCCTTTCGACTGTGGCGATTGCGATCATCCCGCTGATCTGGTGGCTGGCCCGCCACGGCACGATTTTTCCGCGCGGCAAGTTGGCCACGCTGTTCGCGGCGGCGCTGACCTTTGCGGCGGTGCTGATCCCGATCGGCACCCAGACCCGCACCGGGCTGCTCTGTCTGGCGCTGCTTGGAGTGCTGGCGTTGCGCAATGTCAAACGGCGCCTACTGTTCATCGGCGGCGCCGTGGTGCTGGCCGTGATCGCGGTGCCGTTCCTGCCGGACAGCTATACCAAGCGGATGAGTACGATCGAAAATCACAAGTCCGATCAATCGGCCTCTGTCCGGGTTGCGGTGTGGAACTGGACGCTCGACTATGTGAAGGACAATCCGTTCGGCGGCGGGTTCGATGCCTATCGCGGCAACCGGGTGAAGGTCGAGCTGACCGAGACTACCGGCACCGGTAACAACACCTCAACCGAAGTGACCGATGCGTTCGATCAGGGGCGGGCCTATCATTCCAGCTACTTTGAAATGCTGGGCGAACAGGGCTGGCCGGGGCTGATCCTGTGGCTGTGGATCCAGTTGCTTGGACTATGGCAGATGGAGCGGATCCGCATGAAGTGGAGCAAGCGGACTGGGGCCGGCCAGACCTGGCAGGCTCCGCTGGCTGATGCGCTCCAGCAGGTCCAGATGGTATACCTTGCCGGATCGTTGTTTCTCGGGATCGCGTTTCAGCCGTTCATCTTCATGGTGATCGGGGTGCAATGCGGGCTGTGGTCTTACCTGCGGCGAATCGATGCACCGCAGCGGCTTCCGCTGCATCGCGAGCCTTCGGTCTTGCGCACGAGCACACTGTGAGCGCTGCGGTTCCGCGCCATCTGGATGCATTGACCGGCATCCGCGGGATCGCGGCCTGGGGCGTGGTGTTCTTCCACATCCGCCAATCGCTGACCGCGCTGTTGCCGCCTGAGGTGATCTGGCTATTCGCCAAGGGCTACCTGGCGGTTGACCTGTTCTTCATCCTTTCAGGCTTTGTAATCTGGCATAATTACGCCGGGCGGATAGCCAGCGGCCGGTGGGATGAGACCCGGCTGTTCCTGTGGCGGCGGTTTGCGCGGGTCTGGCCGCTGCATTTTGCGATTCTGGCGGCCTTCACAGGTCTGGCACTGCTTCTGACCGTCACCGGCAGAAATGCTTCGGGCTATCCCTGGGCAGAGCTGCCGCTGCATCTGCTGCTGGTCCAGAACTGGGGACTGACCCCAAACCTCAGCTGGAACCATCCGGCCTGGTCGATCAGCACCGAATTTGCCGCCTATCTGCTGTTCCCGGCGCTGGTATTCGCTGCCCGGTGGGAGCGGATTCCAAGCTGGGCCCTGATTGTGGTGGCTGCAATTCTGGCGCTGGGGCTCCACCTGCTGTTCGCTGCGAGCGGCCATCCCCGACTGGGCGATGACATCCCCGGTCTGGGGCTGGCGCGCTGCCTGATCGGCTTCGCGCTGGGCGGAGTGATGTGCCAGCTGTGGCAGCGCTGGGCCGCGTTGCGACGCGCCGCCGCGTTGATCGGACTGGCTTGCGCGGTGATCGTGCTGGCAGGGCTGGGGCTTGCCCTGCCCGAGACTGCGTGGGTGCCTGCCGCGCTGTTTGCTGGCCTTCTGGCGCTCGCGCTGGATCGGGGGCCGATTGCCCAGCTGCTGGGCGGCAGGGCACTGACCTATCTGGGCGAGATCAGCTATTCAACCTACCTCGCCCATTTCGGGCTGTTCATCGTATTCAAGCAGGCCTTTGTGGATGAAAGCCTCCAGCTTGGCGGGTCCGGTCTTGCCGGGTTCCTCGGCTTGGTACTGGCCGCCTCGGTCGCGCTCTATCACGGCCTTGAAAAGCCTGTGCAGCGCTGGCTAAACGCGCACCCGCCGCACTGGGCCAAGCGAACTGCGCCGCTCCCGGCGGAGTGATTCGCGCGGGGCCAGCCGAATCTGCCCCCGCCTTTCCGTAGCGGCGTTGCCATGGCGCGGGCCTTGCGCCTAAGAAGTGCCTTTCCAGCTTGAAGGAGAGGCCCCCATGACCCCGCAGGAACTCGCAGCCAAAACCGGCGAAGTGATCGGCACGTCGGACTGGTTCCACGTGACACAAGAGCGGATCAACCTGTTCGCCGATGCGACCGGCGATCACCAGTTCATCCACATCGACGAGGAAAAGGCCAAACTGACCCCGTTCGGCGGGACGATTGCGCATGGCTTCCTGACCCTCTCATTGCTGCCGGTGCTCGGCGCGATGACCGAGGGCGGGCGCGTCAGCGGGGTCAAGATGGGGGTCAATTACGGCGGCAACAAAACCCGTTTCCTCAGCCCGGTCCGCGCGGGCAAGCGGGTCCGCAGCCACACCAAGCTGCTCGAACTGGTCGAGAAGCGCCCCGGCCAATGGCAGCAGACCAACGAAGTGACTATCGAGATCGAGGGCGAGGACAAACCTGCGCTGATCTGTGAGTGGATCACACTGTTTTTCGTATGAATAATCTCCCTCTCCCCTGAAGGGGAGAGGGTCGGGGAGAGGGGGATTGCGCAGGCAGTTTGGGCGGTCAAGGCCCCCTCTCCCAACCCTCTCCGCTGAAGGGAAGAGGGCTATCGAACCTAGAAGGAATTCACCATGTCACGTGACGCCGTTATCGTCTCCACCGCCCGGACCGCCATTGGCAAAGCCTATCGCGGCGGGTTCAACGCTACTTCGGGGGCCACCCTGGGCAGCTATTCGCTCGCCGCTGCGGTTGCGCGGGCTGGCATCGATGGTGCCGAAGTCGACGATGTCCTGTGGGGCAGCGCGCTCCAGCAGGGCACCCAGGCTGGCAATCTCGCGCGTCAGGTTGCGCTGCGGGCCGGCCTGCCGATCACCACTTCGGGCATGACGATGGACCGCCAATGCTCGTCGGGCCTGATGTCCATCGCGACTGCCGCCAAGCAGATCATTGTCGACAATGTCGATGTGATGGCGGCCGGCGGTCAGGAATCGATCAGCCTGGTGCAGACCCCCGAAATGCGTGTCGCGCCGGATCGCGCGCTGATGGCGATGCATGCCAGCATCTACATGCCGATGCTGCAAACCGCCGAGGTTGTCGCCAAGCGCTATAACATTGGCCGTGATGCGATGGACGAATATGCCCTGCAATCGCAGCAGCGCACCGCCGCCGCGCAGGCCGCCGGGCTGTTCGATGCCGAAATCGTTCCGGTCACCACGGTCATGAATGTGGTGAACAAGGAAACCAAGGAAGTCAGTCAGCAGGATGTCACGATTGCCAAGGACGAAGGCAACCGCGCCGATACCCAGCTGGCGGGGCTTCAGGCACTGCAACCGGTGCTTGGTCCGGAGATGACGATCACGGCGGGCAATGCCAGCCAGCTGTCTGACGGCTCTTCAGCCTCGATTCTGATGGAAGCCAAGCTCGCCGAGCGAAAGGGCCTTCAGCCGCTTGGTCGCTATGTCGGCATGGCGGTGGCCGGTTCCGAGCCCGATGAGATGGGCATCGGACCGGTCTTTGCGATCCCCAAGCTGCTCGCGCGGAACGGCTTGAAAATGGACGACATCGGCCTGTGGGAACTGAACGAAGCTTTTGCTGTGCAGGTGCTCTATTGCCGCGACAAGCTCGGCATTCCGGGCGAGCTGCTCAATGTCAACGGCGGCGCGATCTCGATCGGTCACCCTTACGGCATGACTGGCGCGCGCTGCACCGGCCACGCCTTGATCGAGGGCAAACGCCGCGGTGCCAAATACGTCGTCGTGACGATGTGCGTGGGCGGCGGAATGGGCGCGGCCGGACTGTTCGAGGTCTTTTAGAGATGCGGCTTCCCGTGCCCCGGGTCGCTCCGCTGACCGATGCGGAGCTGAGTCCTGAGGCGCGGGAAGTGCTGTCCGCGCTTCCTGAATTTGCGCGGGCCTTCAACATTTTCCGCACCCAAGCCCACAATCCCGACGCGCTGCGCGCTTTTCTGGCCTGGGGCAATTATGTCCTGTCAGCCCGCAACAGCCTGAGCGAACGCCAGCGCGAACTGGCGATTCTGCGCACGGGATACCTGTGCCAGGCTGGATATGAATGGGCCCAGCATTGCGTGATCGGCCAGCGCGCCGGGATCAGCGCGGTCGAGATCGACGCGATCAAGGTTGGGCCAGAAGCACCGAATTGGGTTCCACTCGAAGCAGCGATCCTGCGCGCTTGTGACGAACTCGTTGGCGATCATTTTATCGCCGATTCGACCTGGGCTGCACTTGCGCCGCTGGGAGATCGCGGCCGGATGGATCTGGTCTACACTGTCGGCCAGTATACGCAGGTCTCGATGCTGCTCAATGCCTGCGGAGTGCAGCTCGATCCAGGGCTTGTTGCCGACCCTGATTTCGCCTGACTTGCCAAGCGCCAGCAAGGCGCGCATTCTTGGCCGGCGGGTCAATGAGGGGCAGTGGCAATGACCGAACACCTTGGCATCATGGAAATTCTCGGCATTGCGGGCTCTGTCAGCCTGCTCTCAGGCTGGCGGCTATACCTGACCGCGCTGGCCACCGGTCTGGCGATGCATTTCAAGGTATTGCCGCTGCCGGAACATCTCGAAGCCTTGCAGGTGCTGGCCAATCCGTGGGTAATGGGGGTCGCAGGGCTTGCCGCATTCATGGAATTCTTCGCCGACAAGATCGTCTGGCTCGATTCAATCTGGGATACCATCCACACTGCGATCAGGCCGATCGGCGGAGCGCTGCTGACCCTGGCAGTGGTCGATCCGTCCGACCCGGCAACCCAGGCGATTGCTTTTCTGCTTGGCGGCGGCGCCAGCCTGCTCGCCCACGGCGGCAAGGCCAGTGCGCGCGCGGTGGTCAACACCAGCCCTGAGCCGTTCAGCAATATCGCGGTTTCGACTGTGGAGGATGTCGCCACCACCGGACTGCTCTATCTGGCCTATAGCTACCCAGTAGCCGCAGGGGCGGTCGCACTGGTGCTGCTGGTCCTGACGGTGGCCCTGATGGTGGTGGCGTGGCGGGTGCTGCGCAAGATCTTCCTGCGGGTTCAGCCGGAGCCCGCACCGAATGCCACAGTCGAAGGCTGATCTCCCCTCCCCGGCGGGGAGGGGGCTAAGGTAATTAAGCCGCCACTTTCAGCCGGGCCTTGTCGTGCTTGGCGATCCAGTCTTCCAGCACCGGGGCGATCTGGTTGCGCCACTTGCTGCCGTTGAAGATTCCGTAGTGGCCAACCTCGGCCGCGAGCAGGTACTTTTTCCTGGATTCGGCCAGTCCGGTGGTCAGGTGCAGCGCCGCCTTGGTCTGGCCGATGCCCGAGATATCGTCGCGCTCACCTTCAACCGCGAGGATCGCGGTATCGCGGATCGCGCCGAGATCGATTCGCTTGCCGCGGTGCATGAATTGGCCCTTGGGCAGCGAGTGTTTCTGGAACACCTCTTCGACCGTCTGGAGGTAGTAAGCCGCGTTAAGGTCGCAGATCGAGCGGTACTCGTCGTAGAATGCCTTGGTCGCGTCGGCATTTTCATCCGCGCCTTCGACCAGATGCTTGAACATGTGATAGTGGCTCTGCATGTGATTGCCGAGATTCATCGACATGAAACCCGCCAGCTGCAGGAACCCGGGATAGACCCGGCGCCCGGCGCCCGGATATTGCAATGGCACGGTGGCGATCACGGTATGGCGGAACCATTCGATCGGGCGCTGCATCGCCAGATCGTTGACGCTGGTCGGGGCTTCTCGCGTATCAACCGGGCCGCCCATCATTGTCAGGGTCAGCGGGCGGCAGGGATGTTTGGTGTCGGCCATCAGCGCGGTCGCGGCAAAGGTCGGAACCGAGGGCTGGCAGACCGCGAGCGCGTGGGCGCCCGGCCCGATGTGCTCGAAGTAATCGATCAGATAGTCGATATAGTCGTCCAGATCGAACTCCCCGGCGGAGAGCGGCACCTGCCGGGCATCGGCCCAATCGGTGATGAACACATGCGCGCGCTCTACCATCCGTTCCACTGTCCCGCGCAGCAGCGTGGCAAAGTGGCCAGACATCGGCGCGACGATCAGCAGCCGCGGCGCGTCTTTGGCGAGGCCGGGGTGGCTGAAATGGAGCAGGTTGCCGAACGGTTTGTGCAACACGATCGCTTCGGTCACCGGATAGCTGGTGCCATCAACCTCGACCGTCTGGAGATTAAAGGACGGCTTGCCGTAATTGGCCGAGGCATGTGCGAATACCTCCAGCGCCGAGGCCATGACCGTGCCGCCCGCACCATAGCCGAACGGCAGCGCCGGGTTGCCGAGCAGCTCAGCCCCGATCGAGGCCCAGGTGCTGGCAGCGTTCATCCATGAGCGTTGCAGCTCGTAAGTGGTGTAAAGCACGGTGTGCGAACCTCCTGTTTGGACCGATGGTGACCCGAATCGCATTATTGTGCAATGCACAATCGCTTGCCGCAGTGCACAACAGGTAAACGATTGGCCCTTTCGCGCCTCGCGGGTTGTGCTAGGGCGCAGCGATGAATTCAGATCCCGCTGGCATCGCACCGTCACCGCAGCCTGAAAAGCCGGCCACCGAACCGCCCCCCGCGCGCAATCTGAGCCCATTGCGGATGATCTGGCGTGAAACCGCGAAATATCCCCGTCAGGTCCTGCTGGCGCTGCTGGCACTGATCGTGACTTCTTCTGCAACCCTGGCGATACCTGCGGGCTTCCGGCTGATTATCGACCGCGGCTTTGGCGAAGGCGGCGATGTCGTCACGATCGGGCGATGGTTCCGCTACCTGCTGGTGATCGTCGGGGTGCTGGGGTTGGGCACGGCGGTGCGGTTTTACTGCGTCTCATGGCTGGGCGAACGGGTGATCGCCGATATCCGGATCAAGGTGCAGAACAACCTGCTGCGGCTATCGCCAGGCTTTTTTGAAGAGAACAGCCCGAACGAGATTTCATCGCGGATGACCTCGGACACGGCGCTGATCGAGCAGGTTGTCGGCACCACGGTTTCGGTTGCGCTCAGAAACTTTATCACTGGTGTCGGCGGGGTTGCGATCCTGTTCACGCTCGCCCCGATGATGACGGCTGGATTGCTGGTCGGGATCGTGGTGGTGATGTTCCCGCTGCTGGCCTTTGCCCGGCGGATTCGCACGATTTCGCGGACCAGCCAAGACCGGGTTGCGGATATCGGCGCGATGGTCGCCGAAGTGCTCGGTGCGGTGAAAGTGGTTCAGGCCTTCAATCAGGAACCGCGCGAGCAGGTGCGTTTCACCAAGTCGGTTGAAGAGAGTTTTGCCGTCGCCAGGCGCCGGTTCCGGCTGCGTGCGGTGATCTCTGGTCTGGCGATTGTCGCGATATTCAGCGCGATCGTGCTGTTGGTCTGGCAAGGTGCGATCGGTGTCGCGGAAGGGACGATTTCCAGCGGCACGATTGTCCAGATCGTGTTCGTATCGGTGATCGTGGCCGGCTCGTTCGGGGCCTTGACCGAAGTCTATGGCGATCTGCTGCGCGGTGCAGGCGCAGCCAGCCGCCTGTCCGAACTGTTGAACGAAAGGCCGCAGATCACCGCGCCAGAGCGGCCCATGTCGTTGCCCAGCCCGGCTCGTGGCCAGCTCAGCTTCGAGAAGGTCACGTTCCGCTATCCGACCCGGCTGGAAACGTCGGCACTGGCCGATTTCTCGCTTACGGTCGAACCGGGCGAAACCGTCGCCATCGTCGGGCCGTCGGGCGCAGGCAAGTCGACGCTGTTCCAGCTGGCTGAGCGGTTCTATGATCCGCAGGCCGGGACGATCAAACTTGATGGTGTGCCGTTGACCTCGGTCGATCCCGCCGAAGTCCGCCGCCGGATGGCGCTGGTCCCGCAGGAAGGCATTCTGTTTGCGGCCTCGGCGCTGGACAACCTGCGCTATGGCAACTGGGATGCCAGCGAAGAAGCGGTCTGGGAGGCGGCCCGCGCCGCCAATGCCGAAGATTTCTTGAAGGAATTGCCGCAGGGCCTCGACACCTATCTGGGCGAAGGCGGGGCCCGGCTCTCGGGCGGGCAGCGCCAGCGGATCGCGATTGCCCGCGCGGTGCTGCGCGACGCGCCGATTCTGCTGCTCGATGAGGCGACCTCTGCGCTGGATGCCGAAAGCGAGCGGCTGGTCCAGGATGCGCTCGACAAACTGATGCAAAGCCGGACCACACTGGTGATCGCCCACCGCCTCGCCACTGTGCGCAGCGCTGACCGGATCGTGGTGATGGACCGGGGCGCGATTGTCGAAACCGGCACTCACGATCAGCTGACCAAGGCCAAAGGGCTTTATGCCCGGCTCGCCTCGCTGCAATTCGATGAACGGGCCTTCGCGGAACAGAAAGCAGAATAGTGGATCCGATCCTTACCGCAATCCTGCTCGGCATTGTCGAAGGGGTGACGGAGTTTATTCCGGTTTCCTCGACCGGGCACCTGATCCTCGCGACCGAGATTTTTGGCTACGATGCCAAGACCTGGGCCGCGTTCAATGTGGTGATCCAGCTCGGCGCGATCCTGGCAGTTGTGGTGCAATACTGGCGGACTTTCTGGGCTGTCGGCATGGGTCTGCTCAAACTGCGGAGCGAAAGCCTGCTGTTCGTGCGCAATATCCTGCTTGGGTTTCTGCCCTCGGCGGTGCTGGGCTTCCTGCTGATCGACTACATCCGGGTTCTGCTCGGCAGCACGATGGTGGTGGCCTGGGCGCTGATTTTGGGCGGGATCGCAATTTTGGTGATCGAGAAATTCGCCAAGCCCGGCCCGGCCAGCGGGGTTGCGCAGATGCCAGCCAAGCAGGCCCTCGGGGTCGGGCTGATCCAGTGCATTTCGATGATTCCCGGGGTCAGCCGTTCTGGCGCAACAATCATGGGCGCGCTGGCGATGGGGATCGAGCGCCGCACGGCGGCAGAATTCAGCTTTTTCCTCGCGATTCCGACCATGATGGGCGCGACGACGCTTGAGCTGCTCGAAATCCGCGGCGAATTGATGGCCGGCACCGGGGTGGTCGGCTGGAGCGAAATCGCGGTCGGCTTTGCAGTCAGCTTCGTGGTCGCACTGGCAGTGATCAAGCTGTTCGTGGCTTACGTCAGCCGCGCCGGGTTTGCCCCGTTCGCCTGGTACCGGATCGTGGCCGGGGCGGCGGCGGTGGTCTTGCTCAGCCGCTAAACCGGCCTGGCCCCGCTCCCTCTGCCGCCGCGCAAGGCATATTCCTGCGTGCCCCGGTGCAGCACGTCGTCGATATCGATCACTGCGCTGTTGGCATAAGTGAAACTTGCCGGGAGCGAGCGGTAGAGCCGGTCGAAGTCGCGCTCGACCGTGTCGTGATAGAGTTCCTTGAAGCTTTCGATCACAAAGTAGCTCGGTTGCAGATCATCGATCACATAGTCGGTCCGCATCACCCGGTCGACGTTGAGCATGATCCGGTTGGGGCTCTCGGCCTCAAGGCAGAACACTGCCTCGGTCGGACCAGAGAGGATCCCTGCGCCATAGGCGCGAAGCCCTTCGGCCTCCAGAATCAGCCCGAACTCAACCGTGTACCAGTATAGCGCGCCGAGCGCTTTGAGCCGGTTATAGCGCATCGCCTTCCACCCGGCGCGGCCGTATTCCTGCATGTAATCGGCATAGACCGGGTCGGTCAGCATCGGCACGTGGCCGAACACATCGTGGAACACGTCGGGTTCCTGAATGTAGTCGAACGCCGCGCGGCTGCGGATGAAGTTGCCGGCCGGAAAGCGGCGGTTGGCGAGGTGCCAGAAAAACACGTGGTCGGGAATCAGCATCGGCACCGGCACAACGCTCCACCCGGTCAGCCTGCGCAGTTCTGCGGACAGGCGAGCGAATTCGGGAACCCCGCCTCGCCCCAGATCAAGCTTGTCGAGTCCCGCAAGGAACGGGCTCGCAGCCCGGCCTGGCAGCACTTCGATCTGGCGGGCGTAGAGGTCGTCCCAGACCGCGTTCTCGTCGGTGCCATAGCGGCGCTGGGCGGGCTCAAGCCAATCCGCGCCAACTTGCGGCGGGCGCAACAGCGGCGCGGTGAACACCTCTGGCCCCGGATCGGGCAGACTGGTAAAGTCGGGGTCGGACATGGTTTCGTTCGTAACCATTTCATTGCGAGACAGCAACGCCGGATTGCCACGCGGAAACAGCGGCACGCCAAGTCTTGACTTTCCGCCCCTGCTGACGCATTGGCGCGGCCTTCCAGGGCGGCGCTCGTGTGCCGCCTTCACAGTTTTCAGCGCCTTCGGGCACCGATTCGAAAGTTCAGGACAAGCACCATGGCGAAGCCCGCAACCGTCAAAATCCGGCTGGTTTCCACCGCCGACACCGGTTTCTTCTATGTGACCAAGAAGAACCCGCGCAACACCACCGAAAAGATGGTGTTCAACAAATACGATCCCGTCGTGCGCAAGCATGTCGAATTCAAGGAAGCCAAGATCAAGTAGGTTCATTGCGAGTTCAAGGCGGGGCCGCTAGCAGGCTTGGCATGAACCCGATGAAATCCAGACTTCGATCGCTCGCAGGTGCCGCCGCTTCGGCGGCGCTTGTCGTTTCTGCCCCCACAGCGTTGATGACCACCGCACCGGCCGCAGCGCAGGCCCGGGGCGACCTGGCCCTGGCCGTAGCCGCGCTGCGAAGCATTTCGACAATGCGGGCCAACTTTGTCCAGACTGACCGCAACGGCAAACAGCTTGGCGGGACGATGACCCTGAAACGCCCCGGCAAGATCCGCTTCCAGTATCAAAAGGGCGTGCCGTTCCTGATCGTCGCCGATGGTTCGGCGCTGACTTTCATAGACTATCAGGTGCGGCAGGTGCAGCGCTGGCCGATTGGCAGCACTCCGCTTGGCGCGATCATCGATCCGCGCCGCGATGTCGCCAGGTTCGGTAAACTCCAGCCGGTCAGCAGTCCCAACATTGTCAGTGTCGAAGTGCGCGATCGGGGCCATCCCGAATATGGGATCATCACGTTGGTGTTCGTGCGCAAGGCCAGCGCGCCCGGCGGGCTGGAACTGGCCAGCTGGGCGGCGCTCGATTCGCAAAACACGCTGACCCGGGTCGACCTGTCGAATCATCAATACGGGCTGGCCGTTTCTGACGGCACTTTCCGTTTCAACGATCCGCGCCCCGTCAATCGTCGATGAGAGTGAACGGCTCGTCGTAGACCGTGCCGTGGATGCGACAATTGGCGACAAATCAGACTGGATTGTTCATGGCGGAGCAAGCCGAATTGGCCTAAAACTGTCTTCGACGGCGCGGCTTGAGGCGGGTTTCCCCCCTGTTGCCCAAGTCTCCTAACGGGCCAGACCGTCAAGCGTGACGAACGCACAAAGGAACCCCTGCTCCACTGCCCCCGGAGTAGGGGTTTTTTTCTTTGGTTGGCGTGGATTGCCCCATGCCGGGCTGCGAACGGCAGCGGTCTGCGCTTCCGGTGCTCACGGCCCAAATGGCCGCTCCGCTCCGGTTCTCGCGCGGCACCATTCTCGCTCCGTCCTGAGCCAAATGGACTCCAAGCCGAACGTTGCGTTGTGTCCCTTAGCGAGAACCCGCTGCTTGCTGGCAGCGCGACACCGACCTAAGCGCTCGGCATGATCTCAGTCGCCACATGGAACATCAATTCGGTCCGCCTCCGCATCGATCTCGTGGCGCAGCTCGCGCGCGATCTTGCGGATGCCCTCCTCGGTCGAGAACACCGCGCCCATGCCGGCGGCGAACGTCTTCTTGACCAGCTCGGGGACCAGGTGCTCGAGCCGC
>CALMBN010000305.1 GCA_937860195.1 uncultured Novosphingobium sp. | reverse complement strand
GGCAAGGCGGGACAGGAGATCCATCACGCCTGCAATGCGGCGCAGCGTAGATCAGGTCAAGATGGCGTGATCACTCGTCAGGACGGCGTGAGGACAAACGGCGACCGACCAGGACCCCGATTGCTCCCAACCCGAACAGCGCCATGGTTGACGGCTCGGGCACGGCAACGCCGCCCGATTGGGCCAGCGCTGGCCCTGCTGCCAAGGCCGCGATGAACAGAGTCGATAGGATGCGCACGAACATGTTCACGCGTCTGCGGCGAACAAGTGATTGCTGCAACTACGGAAAATGCGCCGTCCCATGGCGGGACTGGTCCGGCTGCTGTCGTTAAATTCACGCAGCGGCCTGCCACAGCGGATATTGGATCAGCTTGCCCTGTACCCCCAGCAAGGCGAGGGCGGATCGGGCCGGTTGCAGCGCGGCGATGATTGCCGGGTCGGCGGCATCCATTCCGCCTGTCAGTGCGCCAAAGGCGGGCAGGATCAGCTTGCTTGCCGTGGCCACTGCACAAGGCCGCACCACCGAACGCCCACGCAGCGATATCCGCAGCCTGGGGTGAAAATGGCCTGACAGCTCCGGCCGCGCCTCACCCGGCAAAGCTTCATGCCGCAGCACGATCCCGTGCACTTGCAGCTCTTCGACAGCCGTGCCCGACGGAACGTGCCCCAGATCGTGATTGCCCGCAATCCAGACCCAGTCGGTCACGCGGGTCAACGCATCAAGCATTCCGGCGGCGTGCTGCTCGAGCCGAGCGGCCCCGGCGGCATCGTGAAAATTGTCGCCCAGGCAGTACACCCGCCGCGCACCCGTCTGCCGCACCGCTTCGGCCACCCGGCCCAGGGTCTCCCGGCTGTCATAGGGCGGCAACATCTGGCCAAAGCGGGCATAATAACTGGCCTTTTCCAAATGCAGGTCGGCCACCAGCAAGGCTTGTTCGCGCGGCCAATAGAGCGACTGCCCTAGTGCCAACACCATTTCCTCACCTGCGAACGAAAAGGGAACCATGACTTTTCCTTGCCCGATGCCCTGCGGCTTGGCAAGGGACGCGAATGCAAGACTGGACTGCCCAAACCGCCCGTGCCCGTGCCTGGTTCGAAAGCCTGCGCGACCGGATCTGCGCCGAATTTGAGAATATCGAAGCCGAAGCCGGCAGCGCGGCCAAGTTCGACTATGCCAGTTGGCACCGCGAAGAAGACGGGAACTCCGATCCCGGCGGCGGCACCCGCGGACTGATGAAAGGGCGGGTGTTCGAAAAGGTCGGGGTCAATGTCTCGACCGTTTACGGCACATTTGCGCCCGAATTTGCGCAGACAATCCACGGCGCGGGAGCAGACAATCCTGGTTTCACCGCGACCGGGATCAGCCTCGTCGCGCATATGGCCAACCCGCATGTCCCCGCCGTTCACATGAACACGCGCTTTTTGACGACGAGCAAGGCGTGGTTTGGCGGCGGCGGCGATCTCAATCCGCCGATTCCCTATGACACCGATACGGCAGAGTTCCACGCGACCTTCAAGGCCGCCTGCGATGCCCACGGGGCTGATTATTACGACCGGTTCAAAAAGTGGGCCGATGACTATTTCTTCATTCCGCACCGGGGCGTGCACCGCGGGGTTGGCGGGATCTTCTACGATCACCTTGATTGCGGTGACGAAGCTGCGTTCGAAGCCAACTTCGCCTTCACCCGCGATGTTGGAGAGGCGTTCCTCGACGTGTTTCCCAAACTGGTTCGGCGCCGATTGGACACGGCATTCACCCCGCAAGACAAGGCCCGCCAGCTCGAATGGCGCGGCCGCTATGCCGAATTCAATCTGGTCTATGATCGCGGAACGCTGTTCGGTCTCAAGACTGGCGGCAATGTTGACGCAATCCTGATGAGCTTGCCGCCTGTGGCAGAGTGGGCCTAGGGCGTGTAACCCCGCGCTTTCGCAGTGTCGAGAAAGTCGTTCAGTTTTTCATCGCAATAGGATGCCAGATCAACCAGTTCGTCCCGGCTGTCGATGCCGCCGCGCTCCACTTCGCGGCCTGCCTCACGAATCAGGAGATAGGCATCGCCCGGCGTAAGGCGGGACCATTCCAGCAGGATTTCAAAGGCGCCGCGCTCCTGGCTGCTTGCAGCAACCCGCATGTCATCATCGGCCGAGCCCAATTCGCGATTCAGGGTGAGCGCATGGTAGGCATATGTGCAGGTGGCGAGTGCGCCGACAAAATTCGAGCGGAAATCGTCCGGCGGCGCAGCCGCTTGCACCGGCGCGGCCAAAGCCAACCCCAACAGGCCAAAAGCGTGCAATCGGCTTATCTTGATCATGGCCTAGCGTATTTCATCTGATCCAGGGCTAGTCAACACGGCGCCTGCGGCCAATCGCCAATCTCAACTCCTGACCCAGGCCGCGATTAAGGTTCCAGCAATCTGTATGCGATGATAGATGCGAAAATCTGTCTACAGGGGATCACCATGAACATAGTCACCCGCCTGCTGCTGCCTTTGGCCGCAGTTTCCGCCTTTGCTTCGCCCGCCCTTGCAGAATCGCTGCGCATCCCGGCCGATGGCACTCCGGCAATCGAAGTCGCCAAGCAATCCGGCTGGACCGAGAAGTATGACGATTACGGCAACCTGACGCTGTTTGCAGACGACAAGTCTGGCGGAATGCTGTTCCGCACGATCGAGGCCGGCCCTGGCGAAAAAATGCCCAGCAACGCCGCCGTGGCCGAGATGATCCTTGGCGCAGCCGGGGCCAAGTCCTATACCAGAACCGAAGCGACCACGTTTGCCGGCGGCCCGGCCGAAGCATATTATTCGACCATGGAGGTTTCGGGCGGCCCGGTCATTCAGCTCAAACTGGTGGTCCGCCAGCTTGACGACAACCATCTGGCAGTAGCCGTGACGATGGTGCCTGACAGCACTCCGGACGATAAGCGCAATGCAATCGAAGCGCAGTTTACAGCGGTGAAGATCGTTACCCGCTAATACACGCGCGAGCCAAACCGGCGTGGGGCGCGTCTGCCAGGCGGCGGGCGCGCCCTTTGTTCTTGCCCTTTGCCCTCATTGCGCCCCATCTAGGACGCAATGCTGCGCCAATACGAACTTGTTGAACGCGTCCTCGCCTATGATCCCGAGGCCGATGAGGCGATGCTCAACCGCGCCTATGTCTATACCGTTCAGAAACACGGCACCCAGAAGCGCGCCTCGGGCGATCCTTATTTCAGCCACCCGGTCGAAGTTGCCGGCCTGATGACCGAGCTCAGGCTCGATCAGCAAACCATCATCACTGCGCTGCTCCACGATACGGTCGAGGATACCCTCGCCACGATCGAGGATATCGAGAAGAACTTCGGTCCCGAGGTTGCCCGGCTGGTCGACGGGGTGACCAAGCTGTCCAAGATCGAGGCGATGGGCGAGAGCGAACGCGCAGCAGAAAACCTGCGCAAGTTCCTGCTGGCGATGAGCGAGGATATCCGCGTGTTGCTGGTCAAGCTGGCCGACCGGCTCCACAACATGCGCACGCTGCATTTCATCAAAAGCGCCGACAAGCGCCGCCGGATCGCGCACGAAACGATGGATATCTATGCGCCACTGGCCGAGCGCGTCGGAATGTACGAATACATGCGCGAGATGCAGCTGCTGGCTTTCGAGCAGCTCGAGCCGGAGGCCTATGCGACGATCACCGGCCGCCTCGCGACGATCCGTTCATCCGAGGGCGGGCAGGTCGATGCGATTGCGCTTTCGATCAAACAGGCGCTGGCAGAGGCCGGGCTGAAAGTCGAAGTCTCGGGCCGCGAAAAGCACCCGTTTTCGATCTGGAACAAGATGGCCGAACGCCATGTCAGCTTCGAGCAAATCACCGATATCATGGCCTTCAGAGTGCTGACCGACAGCCCGGAAGACTGCTATCGCGCGCTCGGAGTGCTGCACACCACCTGGCAATCGATCCCGGGGCGGTTCAAGGACTATATCTCGACCCCAAAATCGAATGGCTATCGGTCGCTGCATTCAACCCTGATTTTCGAAAACTCGATGCGGATGGAAGTGCAGATCCGTAGTCAGGAAATGCACCAGCTGAACGAATTCGGGTTTGCCGCGCACTGGGCCTACAAACAGCACGCGATGCCCGATGGCCAGGTTGGCTGGCTGCGCGATCTGATCGAGATCGTCGATGCCAGCCACGATGCCGAAGAGCTGCTCGAACATACCAAACTGGCGATCTATCAGGACCGGATCTTTGCCTTCACCCCCAAAGGCGCACTTCACCAGTTGCCCAAGGGCTCGACCCCGGTCGATCTGGCCTATTCGGTCCACTCGGACCTTGGCAACTTTGCGGTCGGGGCCAAGATCAACGGACGGCACATGCCGCTGCGCACCACGCTGAGCAATGGTGACGTGGTGGAGATCATCAAAAGCCGTTCGGCTTCACCGCAGATGGCCTGGCTTGGCTTTGTGGTGACCGGCAAGGCCCGGGCCGCGATCCGCCGCGCAGTTCGCGCAAAAGAGCAGGCCGAGGTCGCCGCGATCGGCCGCAAGCTGTATGAACAGATCGTCGAACGGTTGCCGAGCAAGATCGGCAAAAAGGCCGTCAAGGATGCGATCAAGCGGCTGGGCCTGACCAGCGAGATCGACCTGATGGTCGCGATCGGAACCGCCAAGATCGAAGACCGTGCGGTCATGGAAGCGCTGGTCCCCGGCAGCACCAAGCATTTCGCCGAGCCAGAGGACTGGCCCAAGCAGGAGCGCGCGATTTCGATCCGGGGTCTGACGGCGGGCATGGCCTTCCACCTTGCCGCCTGCTGCCACCCGGTGCCGGGCGATCGGATCGTCGGGCTGCGCCAGGCCGGCAAAGGGGTGGAAGTTCACGCGATCGATTGCCTGACCCTGGCCAGCGGAGTCGATGCCGATTGGCTCGACCTGTCATGGGGCGAGACCACGACTGGTGCGGTTGGGCGAATCCGGATCGTGCTCTACAACCGCCCGGGCACTCTGGCCGAAGCCGCCGGAATTTTTGCCGGCAACCGCGCCAACATCGCCGCACTCGAAAATGTCAGCCGCGACGAGTTGTTTTCAACCTACGAAGTCGATCTCGACGTCAACGACCTGGCCCACCTGACCCGGATCGTCAGCGCCTTGCGGGCCAGCGATGCGGTGGCCGAGGCGGAACGGATCTGATGGCCAGAGTTAAGGGGATCGACCACGTTCAGCTTGCGATGCCCGCTGACGGCGAGGAAGCCGCGCGCGAATTCTACACCGGCTTCCTCGGCCTGCAAGAACGCCCGAAACCACCCCGCCTTGCCGCGCGCGGCGGCTGCTGGTTCGAAGCGCCGGGGGTGAAAGTCCATCTGGGGGTCGAAGCTGATTTTCGCCCCGCGCAGAAGGCCCATCCGGCGCTGCTGGTTGATGATCTGGGCGCGATGGTGGCCGCGCTGGAGGCTGCCGGGTTGACGACAACGCCGGACGATCCTGTCGATGGCCGGGCGCGGTTCTATGTCGCCGATCCCTTCGGCAACCGGATCGAACTGATGCAAGGTTAGGTGGCAGGGCAAGGTTGCGCCAATGGGGTTCACGCAGAGGCCGCAGAGAAGAAGAAGGAGGCGCAGAGGGCGAGTGATGGCGGCGAAGCCGCTTGATCTCTTATCCACAGCGCCAAACGCAACGTCAGCAGATTCAGGGCGGCTTCGCCGATTGCGCTTCCTCTCTGCGCCCCCCTTTCTTCTCCGCGCCTCTGCGTGAGCCATTCAGCCCTTGCAGCGAGACCCGGGCGTCAAACCTCCAGCACCACTTCGACCAGGTCTCCTTCGCCGATCCCCTCAGCTTTGCGCACCGAGGCCTTGACCGGGAGCATCCAGCCGAGCTCCTTTGAGGGAAACAGCGAGGTTTTGAACACACTATCGCCGATCTGCGCGGTGACTTTGAGCGAGCCGAACCCGCCGATGCTTTTTTCCATCCGCCGCATCAGCGCGGTGGCTGAAAGCGCCTCTCCGGCCTCGCCATCAATCGTGATGAAGAACCAGGCGGCGGGGGCCGCAGGCGTGGTCCAGCGCCACAGTAGGCCGGTGTGAGTCAACCGTTCCGTCATAAGGTTTCACGCAAAGGCGCAAAGGCGTAAAGAAGTTGCTCCGCGCCGCAAGTGCTCCAATTCTTTCGGCATGGCGTTAAACGCAACCTTGACAGCACCAGGCGGCTTCTCCGCTGACGAAACCTCTTCGCGCCTCTGCGTCTTTGCGTGAACATAATCACTTCACCCGCCGCACCGGGACCGGGATATTGCAGATGTCCGCGCCGCCCGCAGGCCGGATGAAAAACGCATCGCGCCGGTTGGCGCGGGCGTCGGCGTAGGCCGCGAAGCTCTGGCTTTCGGTGGAGAGGTATTCATAGGTCGGCAGCCCTTTGACCTCTGCGCCCAGCCGGATCGAACGAATTTTGGTCCGCTCCTTTGGCGTTTCATAAAACCCCAGCCCCCCGGTTCCGCGCGGCAGGCTGGACAGATGCTCGACCCCCTCGATAACCCGCCCGACCAGCGCGATGTTGCGGTCAAGGTGGCGCGGAGCATGGCCGATCACGACGTATAGCTCTGCGCCCGAACCGGTGTTGGGTGAGAGGTCTCGGCCCACACCGACCATGCCGTAGCAGTGGATGGGCCATGCGTTTGTTGCTGTGGAAAATGCAAAAGGAAAACCGCGGTAGAAGCCATTTAAATCATTGTAAGGGTCGCGCCTCCCACGCGTCTTCAAGATAACCTCGCGACATGCGTTGCGCTCCTCGGTGCTAGTACCGTGGGGACAGAAAAAATGGGCGGACGTGATGGGGTCATCTAGTGCGCGCGAAGTTTCCAGAGTCATTTTGGTCGCGTACTGACTCTCCGACATCACCTCCAACCCCGCTGGAAGCGCTTTCGCCTTGGCCTTATCGTCGGCATTGGGATCGCCCCACTGGACCACGTAATTGTCCTGCACCCGGTTCACCGCAGTTCCATCCCACCAGTGCGCCGCAGCCAGCAAGCGGATGTTGCCGATCCACCCTTGCGAAAACGGCGGCGGCATCAGCTGGATCACGACCCGGCGAGGCTTGCCTTTCGTATCCGGCGCGAGGTCCATCACCAATAGATCGCTGGCCGGGATCGCCACCCAGTCACCCTTGGGCGCAGCAGCAACGATCTCGCCAGGAGAGGGCACCGGTTTGTCCTCGGCCAGCGAGGGCATGGCGGCAAGCAGAGCAGCGGCGGCGAGCAGGAGCTTTTTCATCACGCGATCCTGCCATCTTCGCGCCGCTTGCGAAAGAGCCAAGGTGCCGCTAGGGCGCGAACCTTCCAGTGCATGCGGAGCGGTGGCCGAGTGGTCGAAGGCGCTCGCCTGGAAAGTGAGTATACGCCAAAAGCGTATCGAGGGTTCGAATCCCTCCCGCTCCGCCACGGACCATTCCACAGGGGTCCATA
>CALMBN010000304.1 GCA_937860195.1 uncultured Novosphingobium sp. | reverse complement strand
GGCCCTAGCCCTTGGCCTGCGTCGCTGAAAGGCCTAAGTCTGACCGATGACCAAACGCGCCACCCAACGACCCGAAGGATTCACCAAGCCCGCGCACTGGACCAACGACCCTGTCCCGGCACCTGCGCAGCCAAAGCTGGCCACTGACCCTGACGGCCTATCCCCTACCCGCTATGGCGACTGGGTGCGCAAGGGCATCGCGGTGGATTTCTGATCAAAGCGGCGTGAAATTCACTCGCAGCCCATCCTTGGGCTTGGGGATCGGGAAGGCTTGCCATTTCGGGGTGTAGCCCGGCTCGATCTCAATCTGATAGCGGGTCAGGATCTGGGCCATCAGGACCTTTACCTGCATATAGGCAAAGTGCAGCCCGATGCACATGTGGGCACCGCCGCCGAACGGAACCCAGGCGTATTTGTGGCGCTTGGCGATCATTTCCGGAGTGAAGCGCATGGGATTGAAGGTTTTGGGCTCGGTCCAGTGATCGGGGTCCATATGCACGGCTTGGGGGCTGATCCCGACAGCGCTTCCCGCCGGGATCCGGTAGCCGCCAAATTCGAACTCACGCAGCGCCCGGCGCGGCACGCTCGGCACCGGCGGGATCAGCCGGAGCGCTTCCTTGAAGGCCATTTCGGTCAGCTCCAGCTTGCCAAGATCGTCGTAAGCCACCGGGCGGCCCACGCCCCCGGTTACGGCCAAGGCCTCGGCTCGCAGTTTGTCCTGCCACTCGCGATGTTTGGCCAGCAGCCAGACCAGCGAAGTGGCGCTGCTGGTGATGGTATCGTGGGCTGCCATCATCAGGAAGATCATGTGATCTACCACTTCACCCACCGGCATCAGACTGCCGTCTTCGTGCGTGGCCGTAGCGAACTGGCTGAACATGTCCTGCCCGCCGCCTTCCGCCCGGCGCTTGAGCGTTTCGCGGGTGAAGTATTCGATCAGGAACTTGCGCCCCGCCACGCCCCGGCCCATCGCCGTGAACGGCAGCGGCTTGCGCACCACCCCGACTGCGGCCTGAACCATATCGACGAAGGCCTTGTTGATCGCGTCAGCCTCGCTGCCCAGCGGCACACCCAGAAAGCTGTCCGCCGCCAGATCGAGCGTCAGCTGCTTGATCGCCGGGTAGAATTGCATATCCCGGCCCGACCATGTCGCCACCCTGTCCGAAATTCCCCGGTTCAGCGCATCGGCATAGTGCCGCATCGGCCCTGGCTTGAATGCGATCGACAGCGCCCTGCGATCGGCCCGGTGGTGATCGAAATCGAGCAGCATCAACCCGCGCGGGAACAGCAGATCGAGCATCGAGCCCCAGCCCTGCGCCGAGGAGAAGTTCTTGTCGCGATCGAACAGAACCAGTTCGTTGGCGTCGGCTCCGAACAGCATGATGTTGCGCCGGCCAAAGGCGTTGTTGCGGAACACATCGCCATAGGTTTGGCGCATATAGTCCCCGAACTTCACCGGATCAGCCAGCAATCTTAACGTATTACCGAGCAGCGGCAGGCCGTCCTCACCCGGAATGTGATCGAGCGCATGCCTGGGCTGGTTTTGCGACCAGTGGGTGTAGGCAGGGAATTCAGGTGCGAGCGTGGCCATGACGTGTCCTCGTTACTGACACCTGTGTAAACTAATCGCGAGGCTAAATCCAGCCTGCCAGTTCGCGCCGGACCAGTCCCTCAAGCATACCCATCCCGGCTTTTCCGGTGTTAAGGCAATCGAGCGCAGCAAAATGAGTGCCGCCGGCTTCGAAAAATTGCTCCTTGCCCCGGATCGACAATTCCTCGCGGGTCTCCAGACAATCGGCAGAAAAGCCCGGGGCGGCAATGACGAGGCGTTTGGTGCCCTTCGCTCCCTCGGCAGCCAGCACGATATCTGTGGCGGGCTCAAGCCACTTGGCGCGGCCAAACCGGGATTGAAAGGTTACCTCGATCCGCAGATCAGGAAATTCGCCTGCCAGCGCCTCACTCAGCAGCCGCGCGGTCTTGCGGCATTGGCAGTGGTAGGGATCGCCAAGGTGCAAGGTGCGTTCGGGCATCCCGTGGAACGACAGCAGCAGCACTTCGGGCACGAACTCCAGCGCGCGCAATTGCCGCGCGGTATCGGCGCGCAGGGCTTCGATATGGGCCGTATCGTCATAGTATGGCGGCAGGGTCCGCAGCGCGGGTTGCCAGCGCATTGCTGCCAGTTTTGCGCTCAAAGCATCGATCGCCGTCGCCGTCGTCGCTCCAGAATATTGCGGATAGAGCGGGGCGAACAGGATCCGTTCGCACCCGGCCGCTTTCATCGCCGAGATCTCGTCCGCAATCGCCGGATTGCCATAGCGCATCCCCCAGCGGACCAGCACGCCTGCGCCCAGCCGCTTTTGCAAATCCTCTGCCTGCGCCTTGGTGATGGCGGCGAGGGGTGAACCGTCTTCGGTCCAGACTTGCTGGTAAGCATGGGCGCTTTTGCGTGGCCGGGTGTTGAGGATGATTCCGTTCAGGATCGGCCACCAGACCAGCCGGGGGATTTCGACCACGCGGCGGTCCCACAGGAATTCCTTGAGGTACCGCCGCACTGCTTTGGGAGTCGGCGCATCAGGTGTGCCGAGGTTGACCAGCAGCACGCCGACTCTGGGCGCTTCGACCGGTGGGTGATCGCCTGGCAGGCTCACCAGCCAGCACCGCTCAGCGGTAACGTCCGCAACGGTTCGCTTCCGGCCGAAGCAAGCGCGTTGGCGATCGCAGGGGGTGCGGCGACCACTCCCAATTCGCCCGGATCGAACGGATCGGCATCGCTATCAATAAAGTCCACCTCGATCTCCGGGCAATCGCTGAGAATTGGCAACCCAAGCATCCCCAATCGGCCGGTGCCTGGCAACCCGTCCTTGAAGGCAGTTGCACTGCCGCTGGCGAGGCCCATTCCGAACAGCAAACCGCCTTCGATCTGCTGACGGGCGATGTCGATGTTCACAATTCGGCCGATGTCGGCCACGGCAGTCAGTTTATCGACCTTGATCCCGCGCTCGTCGCGCCGCGCGCTGGCGATCACCGCGATCCGCCCCTCGCGGCCGGTCATGTCCATTTTGAAGCAAGCCAGGCCTTGTCCCGATCCGATGGCTCCGCCATTCCATTCGGCCAGCGTGGCCGCGCGCTGAAGGCAAGTGGCGAGCTTGATATCGTGCCCCAGCATCGCGATCCGGTAGGACAGCGGCTCGCGCCGGGCGCGGCGGGCCAGCTCGTCGATGAAAGTCTCGATCAGGAACGCGCCGATCCCATGCGAATTGCCGCGCAGGCGGCCGGTCGGCAAAGGGATCGCCGTGGGAATATGCTCAACCACCAGATGCGGGATCTGGTAAACGGGAACCATCCCCGCCATGGCCAGCGAATCGCTGCTGGCTTGCTCCGCCAGCGCTTCGCGGCGATCCGCCTGATCGAACAACCGCGCACCAACTTCACGCATTGTGGCGGGCATCGCAATCCGCAGCTTGAGCGCGATCAGCGAGCCATCCGGCGCAGTCCGGGCGGCCATCACCGCTTTGGCCGGAGTGCGCGGCAAGCCCGCAACGTGTTCTTGCCAGCGCGACCACATCAGCTGAACCGGCTTGCCGACATCGCGCGCGATCAGCGCGGCTTCAACCGCATGGCTGCTGTCAAGCCGGGCATCAAAGCTGCCCCCGGCGGGAAGCGGATAAATCACCACCGAATCGACTGCGACACCCAGCGCAGCAGCAACCGCCACCCGCGCCGCCTGCGGAGCCTGGCTCGCAAGCCACAGCTCGGTCTTGCCGATTTCGACCCGGGCCGTGGCAGTGGCGGTTTCGTTCCCGGCATGCAGCGCCGGTGCGATGGCATAGCGGGCAACCAGGTCGAATTTATCGACAAACCACTCGTCCGGGTCGCCCACCTCGGCAATCCGGTCCGCCTCGCCGCGGCGCAGGGCGGTTTCGAGTGCGGCATCGATCTGGGCGCTATCGGCCAGATTGGCATGGCGGAATTTTGGCGCGGCGACCTTCAGCGCGCGCTCTGCGGTCCACCAGTCGCTGGCGACGGCGGCCAGCCAGGTGTTGTTCTCAACCAACCTGAGCACCCCGGGAACTTGCCGCGCCCGATCTGCATCGAAGCTGCCCAGCGTGCAATCTCCAACCGGGCCGTGGCGGATTGCGGCAAAGACCAGATCAGGCAAGCGCACATCGCCCGCAAATATGTGGCTGCCATCGACCTTGCTCGGCAAGTCGAGCCGGGGATAGTGCAATGGCGCTCCGGGAGGGAACTCGGCAGCGCGTTCCTGCGGCGGCTCGGCGCGCGCGATCGGCGGGTTAGGCGCGGAATAGCTCGCCGCCTCGGCCACCAGTTCGCCGAAAGCCAGCTTCTTCTTTTCGTGGACGATGAACCCGTTCTGGGCTTCGCATTCTTCCCACGATACGTCCCAGCGATCAGCAGCGGCCATCGCCAACACCGCTCGGGCACTTGCCGCAGCAATCCGCGCGGCGGCTTCGTGGGCTGCCAGCGACGTTCCTTCCGCCGTCACCACAAAGGCATCGCTTTGCGCAAAGCGGCGGGCGAGCAGACTGTCTGGCGCGTCGGCCAGCCCAGGAGCCAGCGGGATCCACAGCGAGGCCCAGTGTGCGGCCAACGGCGCGTTGCCATAAGCCCCGCTGACCGGGGCCGGCTCGACCGCGACCTGACGCCAATCAGCGCCAAGCTCATAAGCCACGATCTGCGGGATAAGCGTGGTTATTCCCTGCCCCATCTCAAGATCCGGAACGGCCACGCTGACCACCCCGTCCTTGCCGATCTTGAGCCAGGCATCGAAAGCCACTTCGCCCTCGCCCGCAGCCAGCGGCGGGGCAAAACGACGCGGGGTCAGCGCCCACGCGGCAATCAGCCCACCGGTCACCCCCGCCCCGATCAAGACCCCGCGCCGCGTGAACCTCATAAGGCTATCCTTGCCGGAGCTGCCGCGCGAAGTCGAGCCGTGACATCACTGATTGTCCAGCCAGTCTGCCACCTGCGCAGCAATCGCCTTGAAGGCTTCCGCCGTCGGCCCCTCACCCGCTGCCGGTGGCGTTCCGGCATCGCTGGCTTCGCGGATCGCCAGTTGCAGTGGAATTCGGCCGAGAAACGGCAAGCCCATCGCGCCCGCAGCTGCTTCAGCCCCCCCAATTCCGAACGGATCGCTGGCCTCTCCGCAGTGCGGACAGACATAACCGGCCATGTTTTCGATCAATCCTACCAACGGCACCTCGCCGATCTCGAACAGCTGGATCGCCCGTTTGGCATCGATCAATGCAAGGTCTTGCGGGGTCGAGACGATCACCGCTCCGGCCGGTTTATAGCGTTGCAGCATTGTTAGCTGAACATCCCCGGTCCCAGGCGGAAGATCGACAATCAGCAGGTCAACTTCGCCCCACTCGGCATCGATCAACTGACCCAGCGCATTGCCGACCATCGGCCCGCGCCAGGCAATTGCCTTGTCCGGCGCAATCAGCTGCCCCATCGAGAGCAGCGGCACACCCCATCTGGTTGGAACCGGGATCAGTTTGTTGTCGCGCGCTTCGGGTTTGGTTCCATCGCTGCCGAGCAGCAGCGGCTGCGATGGACCGTAAATGTCCGCATCGACCAGCCCGACCTTGCGGCCCATCCCGGCCAAAGCCACGGCGAGATTGGCCGAGACGGTCGATTTCCCGACCCCGCCCTTGCCCGATCCGACCGCAATGATCCGGCGCCCCTGCTTGTCGGCAGTCAGTGCGACCCGCACATCAGAGACCCCCGGCTGGCCGGTCAACGCCGCTTTGACCGCCGCTTCCAGTTCGGCCCGGCCGGCTTTGTCCAGTCCGCCTGCATCCAGCACGGCAATTGCGATCCCGCCCTTCAGCCGCAGCGATTGCAACCGCGCAAGCATCTGGAATGAGAGCGCAGAACGCAACTGCTGGGTTTGATCATCGGGTTCGCTCATGCGGCAATGCCGAAACCCGTTTCGGGCCCCAGTGGCAAGGAAAAATGCAACCACGCCCCCTGTTAATTGCGAATGCCAGCCCTATAGTGAATGCCATGAGCGAGACCGAGGGCCCAAAGCGGGGCAGGAAAAAAGCCAACCCAGCTGAGCCCGAAGCGGCCGGTGTCGAAACTGCACCGGGCGAAGGCGCAGGGCCAGATGCTCCGCGCAATCCATGGCATCCGATCAATTCCGAGGCCCCACAGCGCCGCTCTGCCAGCATCGAGGACATCCTGCGATCACGCGGCGGCGGGCGGATTTCCATGCCCGGCGCGCTTGGCAACAGCTGGTTTGGCTGGGCGATGCTGGGCGTGGCCGCAGCCTGGCTGATTTCCAGCTCGATCCACGTTCTCGATCAGGGCGAGCGCGGGATTCTGACCACTTTCGGGCGCTATGAGGCGACTTTGAGCCCGGGCTTGAACGTGACGATGCCGTGGCCGCTACAGACGGTCAAACGGATCGAAGTTGGCAAGGAACGGGTCACCGCTTTGCCCGACAAGGAAACCGAAACCCTGATGCTGACCCGCGATGGGCAACTGATCGATATCAGGCTGCAAGTTCGCTGGCGGATCAGCGATCCGCGCCGCTACAGCTATGCGTTCCCCAACGGCGAGGCCGCGCTCAAACGGCTAGCCGACAGCACAATTCGCACCGCGGTGGCTGAGTTCAATTTTGACGAACTGCGCGGCGGCAAACGCCGGGCCGAACTGCACCAGCGGGTCCAGACCCGGCTCCAGCGTGTGCTTGATGTCTGGGGCGCGGGTGTCAAGGTGGCAGGGATCGAAGTGACAGGGGCGAATTATCCGGCCAAGCTGGCGGAAACCTCCAAATTGATCGACAAGGCCAACGAGGATGCCCGCAAAGAGCACGAGAGCGCTGCGGCCTATGCCAATGATCGCCGCCGCACGGCTGAGGCCGAAGCGCTGGCGTTCGACAAGGCCTACGCACTTTACAAAGCCGCGCCTGACGTAACGCGCTCACGAATCTACTACGAGACAATCGAAAAGGTGCTGCGCAACAATCAGGTTGTGCTTGGCGGAAACAGTGGGATCACCCTGCCTCCGCCGCCGGCCCCCAAAGCGGCCAGTGGCCAGCAGGAGGGGCGCTGATCATGATCGACACACTCCGTAGCAATCGCTGGCTGCTGTTGTTTTTCGCGTTCCTCGCGGTCTTGCTGGGCTCCAGCTTGAAAGTGGTTAGCGAGGACCAGCAGGTTGTGATCGAGCAGATGGGCAAGCCCGATCGGGTGATCAACCGCTTTCAGCCTGGCGATGCCAGTGGCGCGGGTCTGATTGCTGTCATCCCGGTGTATGAGCGCGCGATCACCCTGCCGCGCGGGCTGATTGCCTACAGCCATGGCGCGAAGCGAGTTCGCAGTATGGATCAGCAATGGCTGCTGGTCGACACCGATCTGACCTACCGGATCATCGATCCGGTCAAACTGGTCACGACGCTTGGCTCGAGCGACAAGATCGATGCGCAGCTTCAAGCACTGCTGCCGGGGCTGCTCGATGCCGAACTGGCTCTGCGCCAAACCGGCCAGATCGCCGGGCCCGGTGCCGGCGGAGCCAATGCAGCTTTGCTTCACAGCCTTGATGGCCGAACCCGTCAGTTCGGCATCCAGATCGTCGATCTCCGACTGGCCCGGGTCTCGCTCGACGAAGCAGGCACGCAAAACATTTACCGGCAGATGGGCGACCGCCTGTCGGCGCAGGTCCGCGATGTCCAATATCAGAGCTATAGCGATACGGTTGATCTGACCGCCAAGGCAGAAGCCGAAGCCGCCGCCAGAATTCAGCGCAGCGCTGCCCAGGACCGCGAGTTTTATGCCTTCTATACAGCAATGCAAAGCTATGCTGCGCTTTACGGCGATCCCAAGCGGCCCAACACCGCGACTATCGTGTTGCCGCCAGACAGCGGCTATCTGAAACACTTTGGTGGAAAATAGCGCGTTCAATCCCCATTAAGGGCTCAGCAGGTGAATAAGCTCCGCGAGGGGCTGATTTTGGCAAGAGGAAACAGCAACGTGAAATACGTTTACAGTGTCACTTCGGCGCTGCTGGTTGGCGGTGCCGCGTTATCGCTGATCGGCGGGATTCCAGCCGGAGCACAGGTAGCCCAGAACGATGCCGGGCAAATTGCCACACTTGTCCCGCGCGCCGGAGCTCCGGTCAGCTTTGCCGACCTGACCCAGCAGCTCCAGCCAGCAGTGGTCAACATCGCGGTGCGGCAAAAGGTTGAGGTCAAGAACCCGCTGGCAGGCTCACCGTTCGGCGGGCTGGTTCCAGGTGACGGCAGCCAGACCAAGGTCGCCGAAGCGGTTGGATCGGGCTTCATCATTTCGGCCGATGGCTACATCGTCACCAACAACCATGTGATCAGTCTGGACCGCGAAGGGCAGGCTGATGAGGTGACGGTGAAGCTGGCCGATGGCCGCCAGTTCAAGGCCCAGATCGCCGGTCGTGACGCCGAATCCGATCTCGCCGTGCTCAAGATCGAGGCACCATCCCCGTTGCCGTTCGTCAAATTCGGCGAATCGAAAAAGGCCCGCGCTGGCGACTGGATCATCGCGATCGGCAACCCGTTCGGGCTTGGTGGCTCAGTCACCTCCGGGATCATTTCCTCGGTCAACCGCAACACCGGGACCGGAGCCTACGATCATTATATCCAGACCGACGCCTCGATCAATTCGGGCAATTCAGGCGGACCAATGTTCGACATGGCCGGCAATGTGATCGGTATCAACAACTGGATCATCCCGGCGAGCGGCAATGGCGGCAATATCGGAATCGGCTTTGCGATCCCGTCTGACACTGCCAAGCCGATTGTCGAGCGGCTGAAGGGCGGCCAGCTGGTCGAGCGCGGCTATCTGGGGATTTCGATCCAGCCGGTTTCGGATGAAATAGCGGACTCGCTTGGCCTGCCGCATGATCGTGGCGAACTGGTCCGGCTGATTCAGCCAAATCAACCCGCCGCAGCTGCCGGGATCAAGGTTGGCGATATCGTGTTGAAAGTGAACAACGAGCCGGTCACCCCGGATCGCACACTGTCGGGGATTGTCTCAGGGATTGCGCCGGGCACCCGGATCCCGATCGAAGTGCTGCGCGGCGGCACGCTGGTCGGCGAAGCCAGACAATCCCAACGCGTCGATCACCTCCTGGGTGTTGTCGCGTTCGGCAGCGCGGGCGGCGACGCCTTCGCTTTGGCCCTCGAGGCGGATGAGGGTCACCGCGCGCGGGACGGCGACGTTGGCGGCGGCGCTGCGCGATGGCGGCATCCGCAGCCATACCGGCGCGAGCTGGACCACC
>CALMBN010000303.1 GCA_937860195.1 uncultured Novosphingobium sp. | reverse complement strand
TGCGCCTCGAGCTCGGCCTGGAGCGCTTCCCGATCGGCCATCGGGATCCGGTAGTAGTCGGGGTGGATCTCGTTGAAGGCGAGGAAGCCGTGGCGGTTTCCGCCGTAGTCGACGAACGCCGCCTGCAGCGACGGTTCGACCCGGGTTACCTTGGCGAGATAGATGTTTCCCTTGATCTGCTTGTGTTCGGCAGATTCAAAGTCGAATTCCTCAATCCGGTTGCCTTTTAGCACCGCCACCCGGGTTTCTTCCGGGTGGCGCGCATCGATCAGCATGCGCATTGTCATTATAAATTCTCCGTGCGCGCCAGTCCGGGACCGGCCCCAAAGGGGCGATCCGGTGGCTGGCGCGGCTGTTTGCTGGCTGCCTGCGCCGATCCGGTGTGGCCCGGGATGCTGGTGCGGCAGTATCGGTGAAGCCGGTACCAGAAGTGGCTCCGGCGGCGATGTGTGCATCTGCTGAAACAAGATCGTGCGGCGATTGAGCGCGCACTTGGCCAGCCATCCGAATTGCCACGGCCGAAGGGGCTGTTGGCAAACTGGACGGCATAGGGATTCTCATTACGGCATCAACCTGTTTGACCCGGCTAAATCGACCGGGCGCTTGGTCCAGAACCGATGGCGCAGCGCGCCGCGTTGGAACTGGAAGCGGGTTCCTAGCATCGCCAAACGGTTGCGGCAAGGCGATTGCACCCGGCGCGGTGGCTGACTATGGCTGCGGCCAATGCGTCGCTTGATGATCCTGCTAGCTGTCTTTCTTGTGCCTTTGGGTATCTTTGCAGTGATGGTCCTTGCGGACCAGGCCTATGGCGGAACCGGGCGGGGCTATGGCTATGTGATCGAGGTGACTTTGCCCGATGCAGGAACGATTGCGGCGCTCCCCAAAATCGAAGGTCCGATTGATACCTCTCGCCCGTTGGTCGTGATTGATGCCGGGCACGGCGGGAAAGATCCGGGGGCGGGCACCGGGCAGGTCAAGGAAAAGCAGCTGACCCTGGCCATGGCTATCGCGCTTCGGGACGAACTGCTCCGCAAGGGCGGCATTCGCGTGGCCTTGACCCGCGATGATGATCGATATCTGTTTTTAGGAGAGCGTCCTGCCATGGCGCGGCAGCTTGGAGCCGACTTGTTCATATCGATCCACGCGGACAGCACCGAAGGTAGCACTGAAGCATTTGGCGCGACCGTCTATACCTTGTCCGACAGGGGTAGCAGCGAAGTGGCTGAAAAAATGGCTGCGCGAGAGAATTCGGCTGACAGCATCAACGGGGTAAAGGTCGATCAGCAAAGCGGCGATGTCAGCGCCATTCTGGTCGATCTGTCGCAGCGCGAAGCGCTCGGAAGGTCGCAAAGCTTTGCTCAGCTGATTCTGCGTGAGGGTCGTGGCAATATGCCGTTCAAGGAATCTGCCGCCCAATCTGCTGCATTTGCGGTGCTCAAATCGCCAGATGTGCCTTCAGTGCTGTTTGAAAGCGGTTACATCAACAATCCGCTTGATCTGGCGCGCCTTTCGTCGGCGACTGGGCGAAACGCCTTTGCCCAGTCTGTCGCCGCTGCCATCCGGGTCTTTTTTGCCCGCAATGGTGCCTAGGATGTATCTGGCAATCGGTCAGATCAGCATGCTAAGGCGAAGCCTGCATGGCTGACCAAAACGATCCCGAATCTGTCCACCTGCGCATCCGCCGCGAGGCTGGCGGTTTATTGTCGCGACTTCGCGAGTGGTTTGCTGGTTTGGCTGGCTTGCGAAAGGGTTTGACCGGGTGGTTCGGCGGCGTGCGAGGCCAGCTCAACGACAGCCGCTTTGGCCAATGGCACACGCGTAATTGGGGCGAAAGCAAGCGATTCCGGATCGGCAACTATGTGCTGGGCTCGGGCCTGCTGGTGATGACCTTGCTCTATCTGGCGGTAACCTGGAACCTGCCTTCGGCCGACCGTTTGCTGACCTACCAACCGCGCCTGCCTTCGATGGTGCGAGGGGTAAACGGCGAAATCGTTTATTCCTATGCCCGCGAACGCCGGGTCCAGCTGCGTTTCGTTGATTTCCCCAAACAGCTCGTCAACGCCTACCTTTCTGCCGAGGACAAGACGTTCTGGTCGCATGGTGGGGTCGATTACACTGGTCTTATCGGAGCTGTGGTGGACTATGCATCAAAGGTAGGTTCGGACGAGCGGGCCAAGGGGGGCTCGACGATTACCCAGCAGGTCGCGAAGAACATCCTGATCGGCAATGAATACTCGGTCACCCGCAAGCTCAAGGAAATGGTGCTGGCGCGGCGGATCGAGGGGGTGCTTGAAAAGGAACAGATCCTTGAACTCTACCTCAACGAAATTCCGCTCGGTCGGCAATCCTTCGGGGTCGAAGCTGCTGCGCAGGCCTATTTTGGCAAGAGCGTTGGCGAGCTGACGCTGGCCGAAAGCGCTTTTCTGGCCGCATTGCCGCGTGGTCCCGAAATTTACGGGCGCGAGAAGTATGCTGAGCGGGCGCTGGAACGGCGCAACTGGGTACTGGACCAGATGGTCAGGAACGATGCTGTTACTGCGGCCGAAGCCGAACAGGCCAAGGCCCAGCCGCTCGGCATTATTCCGCGCCGCGCTGCAAACTATGATCCATCTTCAGGCTATTTCGCCGAAGAAGTTCGCCGCCTGCTGATCGAGCAGTATGGCGAAAATGCTGAGGCCGGTCCCAACAGCGTCTACGATGGAGGGCTGTGGGTGCGGACTTCGCTTGATCCGGAACTTCAGAAGGCCACACAAGATTCGCTGCGCGCCGGATTGCTCCGCTATGGCGGCGCGCGTGCTTATGAAAAGCCGCTGGAGCTGATCGAGGTCGATGATGACAAATGGCAAAGCCAGCTGGTCGCGGCGGGCAAGTCGGTAAATTATCAGGACTGGCGGATCGCACTGGTAATCGAACGCAGCGGGCCGCAGGCAACGATCGGCTTTGCCGATGGCAAGACCACGCCATTGATCGGCGTGCCGGATGCCTTGCGCAAGGGACATCTGATTGTCGTCGCGCCGGTCGGGACTGGATGGGCTTTGCGGGTAGTCCCGGAAATCACTGGCGGAATGTTGCTGCAACAGGCCAGTTCGGGCCGGGTGCTGGCGATGCAGGGCGGGTTTGATGCCGGACTTGGCAGCTTCAACCGGGCCACGCAGGCCCAGCGCCAGCCTGGCTCGACGATCAAGCCTTTCGTCTATGGCACCGGCTTGGATTTCGGGATGAGCCCGTCGAGTGAGGTCGTTGATGGCAGGTTTTGTGTCTATCAGGGCTCAAAGTTGGGTCAGAAGTGCTTTCAGAACTTCGGCGGCGGCGGCGGCGGCGGGACCCATACGATGCGCTGGGGACTCGAACAGTCGCGCAATCTGATGACTGTGCGGATCGCAAACGACACCGGCATGGATAACGTGGTCAAAACGATCGATCGGGTCGGAATTGGCAAATATCCGCCTTATCTGGCTTTTGCACTGGGGGCTGGCGAAACCACCGTACTCAAGATGGTCAACGGCTTTGCCGCTTTGGCCAACAACGGAGTGCAGTATCCACCGTCGATGATTGACTACGTCCAGGACCGCAATGGCAAGGTGATCTGGAAATCTGATAACCGCCGCTGCGACAAGTGCAGCCTGGCTGAATGGGATGGCAAGCCGATGCCCCGGCTGGCACCGCGCGGCAAGGAAGTGATCGACCCGCGCACGGCCTATCAGGTTACCCACATGCTCGAGGGTGTTGTGACGCGCGGGACGGCAGTGACGCTCAGCGATCTGGGAGTGCCGTTGTTCGGCAAGACTGGCACCACCAGCGGGCCCACGAACGTCTGGTTTATCGGCGGCAATCAGGAAATCGTTGGCGGTGTCTATCTCGGCTACGATCAGCCGCGCTCGTTGGGGGGGTATGCCCAGGGCGGGACCATCGCCGCCCCGATTTTCAAGCAGATGGTTCAGGCGACCAAGCCACGCTGGAGTGATCGGCCTTTTGTGGCACCCAAAGGTGTCTACATGGTTCGGGTTGACCGGGTCAGTGGCAAGCGCGTGCTTGATGGCATGCCCGGCACTGACCCGAAGAGCCCGATCATCTGGGAGGCCTTCAAAGCCGAAAGCGAAGCCCGAACTGGCCCCAGCAGCACTGAATTGACTGCGCAACGCGATGCTTTGATCAACGCAATCCGGAAAGGTGCCTCGCGCGGGAGTGGTGCTCCACCTGCGCAATCGAGCGATCCGGGCGAATTGTCAGAGCCAAAGCTTGTGCCGGGAATTGCGCCGGAAGGCGGAGCGGGTGTCCAATAGGGCAGGCGGACTGGACAGAACTTTGGATTGGGAGCAGCATAAGCCGATGAAGCGTATCAACCTGGCCATCCTGGCATCGCTCGCAACCCTTTCGCTCCCCGCGGCTGCTCCAGCCGTGCTGCCGCAAGGTGTGCGCGCGCCGAATATCGTTTCGCAAGGCGCGATGGCCGGCAAGCCGTTTACTTTCAATCTTGAGCAGGCGCTCAAGAAGGGGCCGGTTGTGCTCTATTTTTATCCCAAGGCCTTCACTCAAGGGTGTACGCTTGAGGCGCATGCCTTTGCCGAAGCCACTGCCGAATTTGCCAAGGCCGGAGCGACTGTAATCGGTATGTCAGCCGATGATCTGCCCTCGCTCCTGCGTTTTTCGAAAGAGGCCTGCCGCGATAAATTTGCCGTTGCGATCGCCAGCCCGCAAGTGTTGTCATCCTATGATGTCGCGCTGAAAAAGCCTGACGGCACCGACACCGGAATGTCGAGCCGCACGTCTTACGTCATCGGCAAGGACCGCAAGGTCAAATTTGTCCATTCAAACATGGATTACCGTGATCACGTCAGGTTGACCCTGCAAGCGGTGCGCGCGCTAAAACGCTAAGCCTGCGCTTTACAAACAGGGGCCTTTCGCTAAGCGAAGCGGAAAGCGCGACTGGCGCGCGTTTGCATTTTCGGAGAGACTACCATGCGTGCCGAAGGGCAGGCTCATATCGAACGGATCGAGGCGGCGCTTGCCTTGGTCCGCAAGTTCCTCAACTGGGATCGCGCGCTGCGGCGTCTTGACGAGCTTAATGCTCGGGTCGAGGACCCGAAGCTGTGGGACAATCCCAAGGATGCCGAAGCGGTCATGAAAGAACGCCGCCGCCTTGAAGCTGCGGTTGGCACGGTCAAAGACATTTCAAACCAGATGGCCGATGCGATCGAATTCGCCGAACTTGGCGAACTGGAAGGCGACGAAGCGACGGTTGACGAAGGTGTAGCAGCGCTTGGCGCATTGGCCGATCGGGCCGATGCCGACAAGGTTGATGCGCTTCTCGCCGGTGAGGCCGACGGCAATGATACCTATATCGAAATCCATGCCGGGGCCGGTGGAACCGAAAGCCAGGACTGGGCCGAAATGCTGTTCCGGATGTACACTCGCTGGGCCGAAAAGCGCGGCTTCAAGGTCGAAACGATCGAATACCAGGCGGGTGATCAGGCCGGAATCAAAAGCGCTACGATCATGTGCAAGGGCGAAAACGCCTATGGCTATGCCAAGACCGAAAGCGGGGTTCATCGTCTGGTCCGGATCAGTCCGTATGACAGCTCGGCGCGCCGCCACACCAGTTTCAGTTCGGTCTGGGTCTATCCCGTGATCGACGACAACTTTTCGATCGAAGTCAATCCGGCCGATCTCAAGATCGATACCTACCGGGCTTCTGGTGCGGGCGGGCAGCACGTCAATACGACCGATTCTGCGGTGCGGATGACTCACGTCCCATCCGGCATCATCGTCGCAAGCCAGATTGATCGGAGCCAGCACAAGAACCGCGAAATCTGTATGGGCATGCTCAAGGCGCGGCTCTATGAGGAAGAAATGCGCAAGCGTGAGGATGCTGCGAGCGCAGAACATGCGGCCAAAAGCGATATTGGCTGGGGGCATCAGATCCGCTCTTATGTGCTTCAGCCGTACCAGATGGTGAAGGACCTGCGCACCGGCTATACCAGTCCGACTCCCGCCGATGTGCTCGATGGAGCGCTCGATCCCTTTATGGCGGCGGCACTGGCGCAGCGGGTTACGGGTGAGAAGGTTGAAGTGGAGGACGTCGATTGATCCGCCGTGCGACAACCTTGCTCCTCCTGCTGGGGGCCGTGGCCGGATGTTCGGGACAGGCAACCGACAAGGACCGCGTAGAGGGTGCCAGCGGCTTTCCCAGTGCTTTTCGCCCCGTTTCGGCGGTGATCAGCAACGAATTCTCAGACGAAGATCAGCGCGATAATCTGGGCGAAGCCAAAGTCGTCATGGATCTCGCCAAGATCGGCGCAGGCACCAGCGTAGCTGATATCGGCGCGGGCGAGGGGTACTATACCGTCAGGTTATCCGAACGGGTTGGCCCAAATGGCCGGGTATTGGCGCAAGACATCGATTCCGGCGTGATCCAGCGGCTTGGCCAGCGGGTTGAGCGAGAGCGCCTTGACAATGTTTCGATCAAACTGGGCGCACTGGCGGACCCGCGACTCCCGGCGAACAGCTTTGATCGGGTGTTCATGGTCCACATGTATCATGAGGTGACAGAACCCTATGCTTTCCTGTGGCATTTGCGGCCTGCGCTGCGGCCCGGCGGGCTGGTAATCGTGGTCGATGTCGATCGCCCAACCGACCAGCATGGCATCGCTCCGCAATTATTGTTCTGCGAATTCGGGGCCTTGGGCTTTCGCTTGGTGGAATATGTCGTAAGGCCGGAATTGAACGGCTATTATGCCGCATTTGAAGCGGTAGGGCCTCGCCCGGAACCGCAGGATATCAAGCCGTGCAATACGGCTGACGGGAAGTTGGGGACGTAATGAGTTTCAAGGGGTTGAAGCCGATTCTCTATGGAGGCCGCGAGGTCTGGCCGCTGGTCGAAGGCGGCAAGGGCGTAGCCGTTTCCAACCATGCGAGTTCTGGGGCCTGGGCTGCGGCGGGCGGGATCGGCACAGTCAGCGCCGTCAATGCCGATTTCTATGACGATCATGGCGAGATCGTGACTCAGGTCTATGATGGCGCGACCCGGCGTGACCGGCACGAGCAACTGATCCAGTATGCGATCACCGGGGGGATCGAGCAGGTCCGCCGCGCGCACGAGATTTCCGGCGGCCAGGGCGCGATCAACATCAATGTCCTGTGGGAAATGGGCGGCGCTCAGCCGGTCCTCGAAGGCGTGCTGGCCGGGACCAGAGGGTTGGTGGCCGGGGTCACCTGCGGGGCAGGCATGCCCTACAAGCTGTCCGAAATCGCCCAGCGCCACAACGTGAACTACTTGCCGATTATCAGTTCGGCCCGGGCGTTCCGGGCGCTGTGGAAGCGGGCCTATAGCAAGGTGCCTGACCTGCTCGGCGCAGTTGTCTATGAAGATCCCTGGCTGGCTGGCGGGCACAACGGCCTGTCCAATGCCGAAGATCCCAAAGTGCCGCAGGATCCCTATCCGCGCGTTCAGGCACTGCGTGAGACGATGCGGGCCGAAGGGATCGCGGATTCTGTGCCGATCGTGATGGCTGGCGGGGTCTGGTATTTGCGCGATTGGGCGAACTGGATCGACAATCCGGAGCTCGGCCAGATTATCTTCCAATACGGCACCCGGCCTCTGCTGACGCAGGAAAGCCCTATCCCGCAGCCATGGAAAGACCATCTGCGGACACTGGATGAGGGCGATATTCTGCTCCATCGATTTTCGCCGACCGGCTTTTACAGTTCGGCCGTGCGCAACCCGTTCCTGCGCAATCTCGAAGCGCGCAGCGAGCGGCAGATCCCTTATTCGAAAGTCGAGGCCGGCGAGCACACCGCGCGACTGGATGTGGGGGTTGGCAACAAAAACTTCTGGGTGACCCCGCTTGATCTGGAACGCGCCCGCAGCTGGGTGCGGCAAGGCTTCAAGGAAGGCCTGCGGACGCCCGATGATACGATCGTATTCGTTGATGAGGTCGAACGCGGCGTGATCCAGAAGGATCAGAAAGACTGCATGGGTTGCCTCTCGCACTGCGGGTTTTCAGCGTGGAAAGACCACGACGATTACACCACTGGCTACCTTGCCGATCCACGCAGTTTTTGTATCCAGAAGACTCTCAAGGCAATCGTTCACGGCGAAGATATCGAGCAAAACCTGATGTTTGCCGGCCACGCTGCGTTCAATTTCAAGACCGACCCATTCTATTCGAACAACTTTACCCCGTCGGTGAAGCAGCTGGTGGACCGGATTTTGACGGGGGATTGATCGGTTTGGTTGTTCAATCCAGCTCCCACGCACGCTCGCCATGGCTGGCGAGATCCAGCCCTTCGCGCTCGTCGTCCTCGCTGACCCGCATCGGGAAGACCAGGCCGACCAGCAGCGCGATCAATGTTGTGGCCAAGGCTGACCAGGCCGCAACTGTGAACACCCCGATACCCTGCGCGGCGAACTGACTGATCATGCTGGAGCCTTCGTCATAGCCAGCACCGCCAACTTCGGGATGGAGGAACACTGCCAGTAACAGCGAGCCGGTAATGCCGCCGATCCCATGAACCGCGAAGACATCGAGCGAATCGTCTATCTGAAGCTTTTGCTTCACGATCTGGATCATCGGGAAGCAGGCCAGGGCAGCGATGATCCCGATCACGATCGAGGCTCCCGGTGAAACGAGCCCGGCCGCCGGGGTGATCGTCGCAAGACCCGCGATTGCGCCCGTCGCAAAGCCCACGCTGGTCGGCTTGCCGACCTTGATCCGCTCGATAAGGATCCAGGTCAGCGCGGCCATGCTTGCCGAAAGGTGGCTGTTGATAATTGCGGTGGTGGCATCGTCATTCGCAGCAAGTGCAGAGCCACCGTTGAAACCAAACCAGCCGACCCACAGCAATGCAGCCCCGGCCATAGTCAGCGAGGGGCTGTGCGGCAGCATCAGAGTCTTGGGAAAGCCCAGGCGCTTGCCCAGCAAGGCCGCGATCACGAGTGCCGAAACGCCCGCAGTGGTGTGAACCACGATCCCGCCGGCAAAGTCCTTGACCCCCATCGCCGAGAGCCAGCCGCCACCCCAGACCCAGTGGGCGACCGGCACGTAAACGATCAGGCCCCACAGCGCACAGAAGCCGATTACCCAGCCGAACCGGGCCCGGTCAACCCAGGCCCCGACCATCAGCGCCGGTGTAATCGCTGCAAAAGTCAGCTGGAACAGCGCAAAGGTCCGCTCGGAAATGTCATAGTCGGGCCGTAGGATGTTCAGCGTGTTGTTGAGCATCCAGGTATCGCCGCCGCCCAGCCAGCCAGTGGTTACCTCACCAAAGGCCAGCCGGTAACCAACCATGACCCAAAGTACCGAAGCAACCGCCGCGATCGCACCGACCTGAATCAGCACCGACAGGAAGGTCTTGGCCCGGACCAGCCCGCCATAGAACAACGTCAGGCCGGGCATGGTCATCAGCAGCACCAAAGCAGCGGACATCAACACCCACGCGGTGTCGCCACTGTTCAGCGCTCCTTCGACCACTTCGGCAGGTTGCGCCTGGGCGATTCCGGGAAGCAATGCCGTGGCCATGCCAAGGCCAAAAGCTTGAAACGTGCGCATCCGATGCTCCCCTGCTGCGCGATCGATTGTCTGCGCATGATTCCTCGCGGGCGGGCTTAGAGCAACGATTGCAGTTTCCGCAAGGCGCTGCGTGATGCTTTGTTGCTTGGCGAGCGATTATACCCAGCCGTCCAGCACCTGATCGGGCGGGCGGTGACCGTCGATCCAGAAGCGGATGTTGGCGATCACTTTTTCACCGGCATGCGCGCGACCTTCGATGGTGGCACTCCCAAGGTGCGGCAGAGTGATGACGCTGGGCAGAGCGATCAGGCGCGGGTCGACCTGGGGTTCGCGCGCGAACACGTCGAGGCCCGCCCCGGCGATTTGACCTGTCTGCAACGCGGTGATCAGCGCCTCCTCGTCTATCAGATCGCCGCGAGCGGTGTTGATCAGGTAAGCGTCGGACTTCATCGTCCTGAACCGCGCAGCATCGACCAGGTGATGCGTTCCTGTGCCTGCCGGGCAGTGCAGGGTCAGGATGTCGGATTCAGCAAACAGGCGGTCCAGGTCAGGCTCATAGCGCGCGCTGAACATGGTCTCAATGCTCTGCGGCAGGCGGTGCCGGTTGTGATAGACCACCTCCATCCCAAATGCCCGGGCGCGATGGGCGACTGCTTGCCCGATCCGACCCATCCCGACGATCCCGAGTCGCTTGCCGCCGATGCCGCGGCCGAGCATTGCAGTGGGTGCCCAACCGGTCCACTGGCCATCGCGGATCAGGCGGCTCCCTTCGCCCAGACGGCGCGGGACCGAAAGGATCAGCATCATCGCAAGATCGGCGGTATCATCCGTAAACACGCCGGGGGTGTTCGTGACGATCACCTTGCGGGCCCGGGCGGCGGCAAGGTCGATATGATCGGTGCCCGCGCCGAAGTTGGCGATCAGCCCAAGCCGCCCGCCAACCTCTTCGAGCATCCCGGCATCAATCCGGTCGGTCACTGTCGGGACCAGAACGTCGCTTGTCTGCATCGCCAGAACCAGTTCGTCACGGCTGAGCGGGCGGTCCTCGACATTGAGTGTCACATCGAACAGCTCGCTCATCCGCGCCTCAACCGATGGGATCAGATGGCGGGTGACATGAACCCGCGGCTTGCCGTTAACGCGGCGGTTGGGTTTGGTGTCGGTCACAACAGTCATGTCCCGTTCGCTAGGCTCGCGCAGGCATGAGGGTCAAGCGGGTTGAAGCAAACGGCTTTGACGGGCTATTGCAGCGCCATGTATTTGCTTCGCCGATTCCTTGCCGTCATTGCCCTGCTTGGACTGACCGTGCCCGTGCTGGCCCAGGATAGTGCCGAGACCCCATATTGGGCCTCAATCAAGGCCAGCGAGGTCAACATGCGGGCTGGACCTGGTGAGGATTACCGGGTGATCTGGGTCTACAAGCGTCCATTGCTGCCACTGAAAGTGCTGCGGATCAAGGAAGGCTGGCGCTTTGTGCGCGATCCCGATGGCGCGCAGGGTTGGGTGATGGCCCGGTTCCTGACCCGCCAGCCCGGCGGCTATGTGCAGGGTAAGGAGCCGGCCGAAATGCGCGATGCTGGCGATTCGGGTGCCAAACTGTTGTGGCGGCTTGCCCCCGGTGTGGTCGGCCGGCTTGGTGATTGCGACAAGGGCTGGTGCGGCTTTACGGTCGGCCAACGCACAGGCTTTGTCCCCCAGGACCGAATTTGGGGGGCAGGGGAGCCCTAGCGAACTCCCCCGCGCCCGCTCCATCAGTGGTGGCGATTGTGCTGACAGTGAAAGCGGAAGCTATCCCGGCGCAGTTCGCCTTTGGCGCGCTTCAGTTCGCGGCGCTCTTCCTTGACCCCGCCCCAGTCGCGTTCGCGGCGTTCTTCCTTCAGGTCACGCTTCTCTTCGCGAACTTGCTTGACGTCATGGCGTAATTCGCTGCCGGTGACACGGGCCTGGGCGGCGGCTGGCAGTGAAATTCCAGCGACGAGGACGAGGGCGATCAACTTGGTCTTCATGGCTTTGGCTCCCTGATAGTGCAGGTCTGAGGTCCGGACGGGATTGTCCGGCCATTTGCCAAAATTCGCGCTTCACACCTGAACGTCAGAAAAACCAGGTGTAAGCAACGCTTGCCAGTTGGTCGCAAATTGTCGCGGTGATGTCAGACCAGCTCAACCGCCACGGCGGTAGCCTCACCGCCGCCGATGCACAGGCTTGCGATGCCCTTTTTCTTGCCGTGGCGTTGCAGCGCCGCAATCAGGGTGGTGATGATCCGCGCGCCAGACGCACCAATTGGATGGCCCAGCGCAGTCGCGCCGCCATGCACATTGATCTTGGCATGCGGAATGCCAAGGTCATGCATTGCGAACATCGCGACACAGGCGAAAGCCTCGTTGACTTCGAACAGATCGACGTCAGCAATGGTCCAGCCAGCCTTGGCGAGGACCTGGTTGATTGCCCCGACCGGAGCGGTGGTGAAATCCTTTGGCTCCTGCGCGTGGGCAGCAAGCGCAACTACCGTTGCCACCGGACTTAGCCCCTTGGCTTTGGCGACGCTGGCGCGGGTTACAACCATGGCGGCCGCGCCATCAGAGATCGAGCTGGACGTGGCGGCGGTAATCGTGCCGTCTTTGGCGAAGGCCGGTTTGAGGCCCGGAATTTTGTCGGGACGGCCCTTGCCGGGACCTTCGTCAGTATCGACAACCGTTTCACCAGTGCGGCTAATCACGGTCACCGGAGCGATTTCGCCAGCAAAGGCACCTTCTGAAATGGCAGCGTTGGCGCGACGCAGCGATTCAATCGTATAGGCATCCTGATTTTCGCGGGTCAGTTGATATTGATTGGCAGTGTCTTGCGCGAACGTGCCCATCGCCCGGCCGGCTTCATAGGCATCTTCCAGCCCATCCAGGAACATATGGTCCTTGATCTCGCCGTGCCCCATCCGGTAGCCAGCCCGCGCTTTCGCCAGCAGATAGGGCGCGTTCGACATGCTCTCCATGCCGCCGGCCAGCA
>CALMBN010000302.1 GCA_937860195.1 uncultured Novosphingobium sp. | reverse complement strand
CAGTTATCGGTGCAGTTGGCGGCGCGGTGGTCGGCAACCAGATCGCCAAGCCTGATGCCGATTGCAGTCACGCTTACGGATATTACGACGAGAACGGTCGCTGGCACACCACCAGCGTCAGCTCGCGCGATGCCCGCGGCTATTACGACCGCGATGGTGCCTGGGTCGATGGTGCACCCAACGGTTATTATGACAGTAACAAACGCTGGGTTTCAAACACCGGCTCGACCCGCGGTGATGGCTATTATGCATCGCAGGGTGGCTGGGTGCCGGCTTCGGCCAACGGCTATTACGATCGCGACGATCAATGGGTCGCCGGCTCTGACAGCGGGTATCACGATGCCAATGGCCGCTGGGTTGGCGGCGCTGTTAGCCAGCAGAATCGCCGCGCCGATGCCTATGGCTATTACGATGCCCAGGGCATGTGGCATGCCAATGTCGTCACTCAGGGCAGGGCCAGCGGCTATTATGATCGCAACAATACCTGGGTCAGCGGCACACCGGACGGGTACTATGACGAAGGCAACAACTGGGTGGCGCAAGGCGATGGCAGCGCGGCCAGCGGCAGCTATGATGCGCAGGGCCGCTGGATCCCGGCCAGTTCGAACGGCTATTACAACGCCTATGGCGAGTGGACCGGCGGCACGGCAAGCGGATATTATGACAACCGCGGTCGCTGGATCGCCGGGCAAACCATCGGAAGCTATGATGCCAGCGGGCGCTGGGTGCAGGGCAGTGCGAGTGGCCACCGCGACAGCAATGGAAACTGGGTCGCCGATCCGCAGCCTGGCTATTACGGCACCGATGGCCGCTGGTACCAGGGCGCAACCTATGGCTATTATGACAACCGCGGGCGCTGGATCCCCACGCGCGGCCAGTACAATCAGGGCGTGCCGCGCGGTTCGATCACTGCGCAGCTGAACTGGTTGGATTCCTATATCGGCAGCACCGCTGCCCGGCGATCGCTAAGCCGCAGCCAGCTGACCAGCGCGCGACGCGAAATTGGTTCGATCCGCAGCCGCGAGCGCTATATGCGCCACGACCGCAACGGAAACCTTTTGCCGCGCGACCGCGCCGTGCTTCAGCAGCGGATTGATCGCCTGGCCAATCGGTTGCGGATCAGCCCGCGCTAGTCGGCCCCCACGTTGAGTGCTGGCACGACCCTCTCCCCCCGCGTCCGCAAGCGCTCAATCTGTCCGCCATTCCCGCTTCATTGCGGGGGTGGCGGGCAGCCTTTGTCAGGGTGCACGCGATTACGTGGGGCGATCCTGGCAAGCTGTGGTAAAAGACCGTTCCTTCACCGCGTAAATTCGCAAACCGCCATGGAGTCATCTGGATTTTATCCAGTGCCGCGAATGACCTGACGCAATGCCAGGCTCCGGCTACTTGAAGGCACCAGCAATGGACAGTGTCGTCGAATCGCCGATTCTGGCGGACAGCACCTTGGCAATGGCGCTGATCATTTCGTCGCAGGCACCACTGGTGCTGCTCGACGGCGACCTTGAGTTGATCGCCGCCAGCGCTTCGTTCTATCGCAGCTTCAAGCTTCCGCCACCGCTGCGCCTTGACGGCATCAAATTTGCCGAACTCGGGAACGGTGAATGGAATGTTCCGCAGCTGATGGTGCTGCTGCGCGCCATGGTGGCCGGAAGCCCGGCGATCGAAGCCTATGAAATGGATCTGGTCCGCGCCGACGAGCCGACGCTGCGGTTGCTGTTGGGGGCCCACAAGCTTGACTTCGAGGCGATCGACGGCAAAGCCCGGATCGTGCTGGCGATCACCGATGTCACCGCCGTGCGCCTCGCTGAAAAGAAGAAGGACGATCTGCTGCACGAAAAGCAGCTGCTGATGCAGGAGCTTCAGCACCGGGTTGCCAACAGTTTGCAGATCATCGCCAGCGTGCTGTTGCAAAGCGCACGCAAGGTCAATTCCGAGGAAACCCGCAACCATCTGAATGATGCCCATCACCGGGTGATGTCAATTGCCACATTGCAAAAGCAACTCGCCACGACTCAGGAAGGCGAAGTGGCTCTGCGCACCTATTTCACTGACTTATGCGGAAGTATCGCGGCTTCGATGATCGCTTCGACCAGTCACCTCACGCTCGAAGCCGACGTTGATGACAGCATTGTCGATGCGCGGGTTTCGGTCAGCCTGGGCCTGATTGTGACCGAACTGGTGATCAATTCGCTCAAGCATGCCTTCAACAGCAGCACCCGAACAGGCCGGATAGTGGTTAGCTACCGCTCAAGCGAAGCGGGCTGGGTCCTGCAGGTCATCGATGACGGGATCGGTTTCCCTGCCGACGCTGCCGCGACAAAGCCGGGGCTTGGTACCGGCATTGTCGAGGCGCTGGCCGGGCAACTTGAGGCCGAAGTGGCGATTGCCGACGCTCACCCCGGGACCCGGGTCACCGTCTCGCGCGGTTGAGGCACAGTCTGCCTGGCCGGCGGAACCTTTGGCGCAGGGCCGGGTTTAACCCGCGTCACTCCGGAAAATCCGCAGTGCGCGTCGGCGCCTTTTTGCGCCATCGGGAACGATCCATGAAACGAATGATAATGGGGGCGACGATCATCGCCCTGCTGACAAGTTCGGCGGCTGTGGCCCGGCCGGATCGCGACAGTGATCGCCACCAGCAAAATCACGGCAGCAAGGCGCACCAGAAATCCGAACGTGCGAACAACGGTGGCCATCGCGGCTGGGGCCGGGAGCGGGGCCGCAACCATCGCTGGAGCCGGGGCGAGCGGATGGGGTATGGCGACTGGCGCAATGCCGAACATATCGACTATCGCCGCTATCACCTGCGCCAGCCGCCGCGTGGCTATGAATGGCGCCGCAGCAATGACCGCTTCGTGCTGGTGGCGGTAGTCAGCGGCGTAATTCTGTCGGTCATTCTCGTCGGCCGCCGCTAAGCGTAGAAATTGCCGCCTGGTGAGTGGATCGTCAGGCGGTGATTTCGCTCATTCCGATGCGATAGTCGAGGCGCGCCTCGGTTCCGTCCCCGGCTTCGCTGATGATCACATAGCTGCCACCAAGCTGCCGGGCAAAACCTTGCATCAGTTGGCGGCCCAACGAGCCATCGTTGCTGGTGCTGTCAAAACCGATTCCGTCATCCGTCACTGACAGCACGGCATCACCATCGTCGGTCACGCTGAAATGCAGCCTGACCGAACCGCCACGCTGGTCCGGAAAGGCATAGGCATAAGCATTGGTCACCGCTTCAACTGCGAACAGGGCCAGCGGCAGGGCGTTGTCCAGCGGCACGAGGGTTGCCGCTGCATTGCAGGAAAAGACAATCTCGGTCCGGCTCCGGTTCCATACCCGAAACTGGGAGCAGAGCTCGCTGATCAGCCGGGCAACATCGAGTGTCGCGTTGCTGCCATCGTCGGCCTGCTCGAAATGAACGCGATTGATCAACGCAAGCGCGCCGATCCGCGCCCGGGTCTGTCCCAATGCTTCGTGAGCTGCGGGGTTTTCGATCCGGCTGGCCTGCATGTCGAGCAAGCTGGTGATGATCTGGAGGTTGTTCTTGACCCGATGATGCACTTCCAGGGCGAGCGCCTTGCGGGTCGCCTCGCGTTCCGCAACCATCTGCGCCAGGCGATCCAGATCGTCCCGCAATTCGGCCAGACCAAATGGCGCTCCAGCGAAGCCGGGCCCATCGGGACTGCACTGTCCATCGATGATTTGCGCCACTTGCGTGCGCAATTTGCTGACCAGATCTTCCACCGCTTAGGCGACCCGCTCGACCGGGCTACTGCTCGCAGGACCGTCAATCCGCAAGGCCAGTGCGATGCGGCCGCGCGCCAGCCGGCTCTTGATCGTGCCGATTGCACAACCGATCACTTCTGCCGCTTCTTCATAGGAAAGACCGTTTGCGCCGATCAGCAACAGCACTTCACGCTGTTCCGTGGGAAGCTCTTGCAAGGCCTTGGCGACATCGGCGAGGTGGATGTGAT
>CALMBN010000301.1 GCA_937860195.1 uncultured Novosphingobium sp. | reverse complement strand
TTTCCCTACACGACGCTCTTCCGATCTCGCGCGTCCGAACCGATGAACCCGGCCACGGCCCGGCCGCTGTGAACACCGATGCCGATCTCCAGATTTTCGCCAAGACCGCTCAGCTCGCCGCGCATTTCTTCGAGCGCGCTGGACATATCAAGCGCGGCGGCCACGGCCAGCCGGGCATGATCCTCAAGCGCGACCGGGGCGCCCCAGAACGCCATGATCGCATCGCCGATAAATTTGTCGAGAGTACCTTTGTGGGCGAAAATAACGCCAACCTGCCGCGAGAAATAGCCATTGAGCAGGGCCACGACCGCTTCGGGAGGGGCGGTTTCGGATAGCGAGGTGAAGCCGCGAATGTCTGAGAACAGCACGCTGATCTCACAGCTTTCGGCTTGCTGGCGGTAATCGATCTCGCCCTTTTCGATCAGCTCGGCTACCACCCGCGCGTCAAGAAACCGGGAAAACATCGTGGCTGTCCGCAGCCGCCGCTTTCGCTCGTCGAGATAGGCAATCCCGCTCGCTACCAGGTAAAAAGCCCAGCCAAAGGCAAGCGCGCCGAACACCGGAACGAAAGTCCCGCCACCAAGCAGCAACCAGCATGCTGCAATCGCCGCAAACGTCAGGCCAACCATCACCCCAAGCAGCCGCTGTGCCCCGACATTGCGGTCAAATCCGATCATCAGCAAAGCAATCAACCCAAGCGCCAGCGGCAACAACTCGGTTCGGCGCACTTCACGCAGCCAATCCCCTTGATCGAGGTTGTCGACCGCCGTGGCGAGAATTTCGACCCCCGGATAGGTCGAGCCGAGCGGAGTGACCCGAAAGTCCATCAGGCCCGGCGCGGCGGTGCCGATGATCACGATCTTGCCGCGAAACTCGTTCGCTGGCCGCTGCGGTTCGCGGCGCAGGCTGTCGAGATAGATATCGGCGTAGGAGACATGCTGCCAGCGGCTGCGCCAATTGAGCATGATCCGTTCGGATTGCGGCAACTCGTGCCCGGCATCAGCCGTAACCCGCCCCGCCAGCGAAGGAAAACGCCAACCATTGCGGGTTTGGTAAAGTGCGTGATGACGCCCAACCCCGTCGCTGTCTGCATTGAAATTGATCAACCCGCCGCGCATTGCCTCAGGATAGCGCGCGACCACCAGCGGCAACAGGATCGGGGCCCGCGCGCCGGGTGCAGCCCCGTCGACTGGCCGCGCTCCGACCGAGGTCGGCAATTTGCTGATAATCGCGCCGGTGCCATCGCTATTAAGCGTCATGGCCAACCACGTATTCGGATTGCGCGCGACCGCGTCGGCGAAGGCTTCGTCGTGCTCGGGCCGAAAGGTGTCAGGCTCATTGAACAGAATATCAAAAACGATCGCTTGCGGTTGTTGCTGTGCGATATGATCGATCAGCTCGCCGTGGACCGAGCGCGGCCATGGCCAGCTGCCGGCATCATCATTCATGTCCTCAAGCGATTTCTGATCGATATCGACAATTACGACTCGGTCCGACTGCGGACGGCGAGCAGCATTGAGCGCGAGCAACACATCGCCACCGCGCTGATCGATAATCCGGCTGGCATTGAACCAGCCATAGTCAGCCAGCGCCAGAGCCACGAACAGAGCCGCCAACGCCATCCAGCGTCCACCCGGCATGCGGGGAAAAAGTGCCCTCATCCACCTGTCCTTCGCCGGTGCTTATGGGACGCGAAACAAAGGCTGGCAACGGTGCAGGTCTTACGTGATCCGCTTGCCCCGCCGGTCCGGCTATGTCAGATAGAGCGTCGGCAGGAGGGCTTGATGCCAAAGGTAGAATCTTTGTTCGGCGCGCGCCTGCGGACCTTTGGCTGATGTCAGAGCGTCGGGCCCGAAGCAGCTTGACAGCGGCGGCCCGCCTGATTTTTGCAGCTATCCTGCTGGGCGTTGTGGCGGCGGGCGCAGCGATCGCTGCAGGGCGTTATGAAGGCGTAGCAAGCTGCGCCGGATCGACCTGCCACGGACGGGCCGAGGGTAATGGAGCGGTGGTCCGACAGGACGAACTGCGGCTGTGGCAAGAGCCGTCTTCGCGGGGCGGCGCACACAGCCGGGCTTACCAGGCGCTGCTCGCTCCGCGCGGACAGCAGATTGCGGGTGCGCTTGGCCTAGGCGCCGCTGGTTCCGCGCCGGCTTGCCTCGGCTGCCACACCACCACGCCGGGCCAACGCGGAGAACGTTTCCAAATGACCGACGGGGTTGGTTGCGAGAGCTGCCACGGCCCGGCCTCGGGTTGGATTGCGAGCCATTATGCCGTGGGCGCAAGCCACGCCGACAATATCGCGGGCGGCATGATCGCGCTCGATATGCCGGCGGTTCGGGCTTCGGTCTGTCTTGATTGCCATTACGGCAGCGGCAAGCCGGGGCAGTTCGTGACCCACGCGATGATGGCGGCGGGCCATCCCCGGCTATCGTTCGAGCTCGACCTGTTTTCCTCGCTCCAGCAGCATTGGGATGCCGACGCGGACTATGCTGCGCGCAAACCCCGCAGCGACAGTGTTCGGCTATGGGCGGTCGGTCAGGCGGAGGCGGTGCAGCGCGCACTGGCCCTGTTCGGGCGCAGCGACCTCGCCAGCAACGGGGTTTTCCCGGAATTCACCTTCTATGATTGCCACTCCTGCCATCGCGCAATTGATGACAATCCGGCCCGTGGCCGAACCTTTGAAACCAACCCGGAACGTCCGATTACGTTCGGTCAACCGCCGTTCAACGATGAAAACATCATCATGCTTTCGGCTGTAGCGCGGGTACTGGCCCCGGCACAGGCCAACCGGTTTGATGCTGCCGCGCGGCAATTTCATGCTGCGATGGGCAATGGCCGCAGCGATGCCGTAGCTGCGGCGGCCAGGCTCAGCACAGAAGCGGGAGCACTCGGCCGCGCCATCGCCCAGGGCCCAGGCGGCAGCGACACTGCGTTTCAGGTGATCGCCGCAATCGGCGAGCGGGCGATTTCGTCGCGATTCACCGATTATACCGGATCGGTGCAGGCAGTCATGGCGGTCGACACTCTGCTCAACGCGCTGGTCCGCGAAGGACGGGTTACAGTCGGCGCTGCGGCAGGAATCCGCGCGAGCATCAATCGCGCTTACGCCGCTGTCACCAGTCCGACCGACTACAACCCGGCTGCATTCCGTGCGGCGCTGGGGCAGGCGGTGCGCAGCATCGCGGCGCTGCGATGAGTGGGCGTTCGCTTATCCTGCCCGCGCTGCTCCTGCTGGCGGCGTGCGGCAGCGCTACGTCCAGCGGCGGATCGGGCGGCGGCGGTGACGTTACGCCGACGCCTTCACCTACCCCGCCAGCTACGCCACCGGCTGGATCGTTCTACACAGCACCCGCAGCAGAATCGCTCGCGGTTGCTGATGTCCAGCTGGTTCTAGCCCAAGCTGCAGCCCAAGCGCGAGCCGATGGCCGACCGGCGGTCATCGCTGTGACTGACCGGGTCGGCAACGTGCTGGCTGTGCTGCGCATGACGGGAGCGCCCGCCAGTGCGGCGATTCCAAATGCGAGCGACGGATCGGCGCAGGATATCCAGGGATTGAGCGTCCCCGCCGAAGCTGCGGCAATCGCCAAGGCCATCACCGGGGCCTACCTTTCAAGCAGCGGAAACGCCTTTTCAACCCGCACGGCGAGCATGATCGTCCAGCAGCATTTTCCGCCCGCTCGCTCGGCGGCCGGATTGGAGAGCGGGCCGCTATCCGGGGTGCAGTTCAGCCAGTTGCCCTGCTCCGACCTGTCGGCCCGGTTGGCGCCGGGGCCGGCCGCGATGATCGGACCCAAACGCTCACCGCTGGGGCTCTCGGCCGATCCCGGCGGTTTCCCGCTGTACAAGAATGGCGTCGTGGTTGGCGGGATCGGGGTGGCTTCCGACGGGACCTATGGCTTTGATCCTGAAGTGATCGACGTTGACATCGACTCCGACGAACGAATCGCGCTGGCCGGGACCGTCGGGTTCGAGGCCCCGATTGGGGTTCGCGCCAACCGGATCTCGGTCGACGGCACGCTGCTGCGCTATACCGACACCGACTATGCCAACCTTACTGCGGTGGCGGGTGCGAGTTATGCCGCGACGGTCCCCGCGCTCGGCAATCTCAGCCCGGTGATCGGCTATTTCCCCTTGGCAGCCATTCAACCCGGCGCGGTTTACGGAAGCGAAGCTTCCGGCGTGCGCCGCGCGACAGCGACCGAGTTCACCAATGGTGACGCATTCGTATTGACCGATGGGTCGGGCGGCAACCGCTATCCGCTGCGGCCCGGCAGCGATGCTGCCGATGTTGGCGTGGCAATTTCGGCGATTGAAGCTCAGCGAATTCTCGAACAGGCCTTTGCCGTGATGTCCCATGCACGGGCGCAGATTCGCCAGCCGCTCGACAGCCGAGCCCAAGTGACAATCACCCTGGTGGATACCCACGGTGTGCCGCTGGGGATTGTCCGATCGCCCGATGCGCCGGTGTTCGGGATCGACGTATCGTTGCAGAAGGCGCGATCGGCGGCGTTCTTGAGCAATGCCTTTGCCGCCCCGCAGTTGCTCAGTGATCCGAGCGCAGATGTCCGCTCATTCGTTCCGGCAACCCGCAGTTTCCTATTCGATCCGGCGGCCCTGACTGGGCAAGTTGCCTTTTCTGATCGGGCAATCGGCAATCTGGCGCGGCCCTATTTCCCCGATGGCGAACTGGGCTGGCCGCCTGGCCCGCTATCGCGCCCGATTGCCAAGTGGAGCCCGTTCTCAACCGGGCTGCAATCAGCGCTGGTCCTGTCCAACCTCGCCCAGCACCTGAGCTTCGTCGCCGGCGCAAGCCTGGTCGATACGCCAGCGCGGTGCTCCTTCCTTCCCGATGCGGCACCAGGGCAAAACCGGTTGCAGAACGGCTTGCAGATCTTCCCCGGTGCAGTGCCGATCTATCGCGGCAACCAACTGATCGGCGCTCTCGGGGTTTCGGGCGACGGGATCGACCAGGATGACATGATTTCGTTCCTGGGCCTGGCCAATGCGGCGACGGCATTGGGTACGCTAGCCAATGCCCCTAGCGCGATGAGGGCCGATACGATCACTTTTGATCTTGGCGGAGGCCGCAGCACCCGGCTGCGCTATGTCAGTTGTCCGTTTGCGCCGTTCATCGGCAGCGACGCACAGAACGTCTGCCAGGGGCTGTGATGATCGGGTCGGCGTTGATCATCCCGGCCCTGCTGTTTCAGTCGGCTGCGGAGGCACCGCCTGCCCCCCCACCTGACCCAGAGGAAGCCGTCCCGCCCGAGGTCGATCCCGGTGTTCTGCCCGGCCGCCGCCGCCCGGACTTCGACAAGAAACTACCCGAACGAACCGAGCAGGATAACCCCGGCGCGGTATGCGGCCGGCCGGCACATCGGCGTCTCGCGGCGTGGACTCGGTCACGGACCGATTGACGAAGCGTTGAAACCGTTCGG
>CALMBN010000300.1 GCA_937860195.1 uncultured Novosphingobium sp. | reverse complement strand
CCCGGGTGCTGACCCCGGCCCAGATCGACGCGCCGTGCAGCTGGGTGGTTTGCGACGCCAGTTTCATTTCGCTCGCCAAAGTTTTGGAAGTGCCACTGCGCTTGGCTGCAACACCCTGCCGGTTAGTCGCGTTGATCAAACCGCAGTTCGAGGTTGGCCGGGGCGAAGTCGGCAAGGGCGGCGTGGTCCGCGATCCTGTGCTTCATGCTCGGGTCTGCGCCGAGGTTCGCGATTGGCTCGAAGCCAGCGGCTGGCAGGTCCAGGGGATCGTCGAAAGTCCGATCAAGGGCCCGGAAGGAAATGTGGAGTTTCTGATCTCGGCCCATCGGGACTGATTGCCACCCGTTCGTTGACTCGCCACAGTCCTGTTCAAGTCGCCCCCTGATTCGAGGCCTGCACCGAATGTCCGAACTCGCTTCCCCCGGCCAATTGAGGGCCGCGCTACTGCGTTGGTCGCTGTTCCTGGCCCCGTTGTTGTTGCTGCTTGGTACGCTTTCAGGCGCATCGGCTGGCAGCGCGGCGGGCAATCCGTGGTTCATGGAATTGACCAAGCCTTCGCTCTATCCTCCGCCCGTCACCTTTGGGATTGTCTGGACGTTCCTCTATCTGCTGATGGGTATAACCGTTGCCATGATCGTGACCGCGCGCGGTGCGCCGGGGCGAAAGGCAGCGCTGATTGCCTTTGCGGTTCAGTTCGTGCTCAACCTCGCCTGGTCGCCGCTGTTTTTCGGCGCGCACCAGATCAAGGCGGCGCTGGTGTTGCTGGTCGCGATCGATCTGGCTGTAATCGTCACACTGGTGCTGTTCCACAAAGTCCGCCCGATGGCGGCCTATCTGCTGCTGCCCTACCTCGCCTGGGGGCTGTTCGCGGCGCTGCTTAACTGGCAAATTTTGCAGGCCAACCCCGGTGCTGATGCAGGGAACGATATGGCATTGCACTTGAACCAGACTGCACAACAGGCCATCTAACGCCCATGCAAAGCGAAAACCCCCTGCTCGCCGATATTTCCAAACTGCTCAACAGCGCGGCCGGAACGGTTGCCGGAATGGGCCGCGAAGCCCGCGATGCTGTGCGCGAACGGGTCAAGGAAGGGGTCGGCGGCCTCGATCTTGTTTCCCGCGAGGAGTTTGACACAGTCAAGCTGATGGCCGCCAAGGCCCGCGAAGAAAACGAAGCGCTGAAAGCGCGGATCGATGCGCTTGAAGCTGCGCTGAACGCGAAGGTAAAGAAGTAAGGGGTTCACGCAGAGGCGCAGAGAAGTTGCGCAATCGGCGAAGCGGCTCCCTTGATCTGACCCGGCGCCAAACTCCGGCATTGAATTGGATTGCGGCATAGCCGCGGGCTCAAATCTCTGCGCCTCCCCTTTCTTCCCTGCGCCTCGGCGCGAACCATTCAACCCTTTGTTGAACCGCACCGCGTTTCCCGCCACACCCCGCCAATGCATTTGCGCACCGCCGCCATTGTCTGTTCCAGCCGCTCGCATGGCGAGACTGGTGCAATTGTGCGGATGCTTTCGGCCGACCACGGCCTGCTGGCGGGCTATGTCGCGGGCGGGCGCGGGCGGCACCTGCGACCGATCCTGGTGCCAGGCAATCTGGTCGAGGCGGAGCTGAGCTGGCGCAGCGAAGGGCAGCTTCCAACCGCCCGGCTTGAGCTTACCCATAGCCGCGGGCCGTGGCTGGGCGAGCCCTTGGCAGCCGCAGCAATTGGCTGGGTCACCGCGCTCACCACCACTACGTTGCCCGAGCGGCAGGCCTATCCATCGCTCTATTCGGCGCTCTCAGGCCTGCTCGAAGCGGTCTGCCACGCCCCCTCGGCACGGGGCTGGCTGCCGGGGCTGGTAGCCTATGAAGCGCTGCTGCTGCGCGAGCTGGGTTATGGCGGTGAGCAGCCCGATCCGGACGTCGGAATGGCCGGGTTTGACAAAGCCGGGCAGCGGCTGGAGCGCTACTTGCTTGCAGATCGGCGCGGCGATGTTATGGGCGCGCGCTCAATCCTGCGCGAGCGGCTGGCGCGGATCGGATAAGGCAGAGTGACCCCATGAAAATCGCAGTTCTCCCCGGCGACGGTATCGGACCTGAAGTGACCCACGAAGCTGTGCGCGTGCTGGAGGCGCTGGGCTTGCCAGGTCTGGAACTGACCGCCGCTCCGGTTGGTGGCGCAGCCTACAAGGCCAGCGGTCATCCGCTGCCTGCCGAAACATTGGCGATTGCCAAGGCCGCTGACGCGATCCTGTTCGGTGCAGTCGGTGATCCGGATTGCGACGGGCTTGAACGCTCGCTGCGGCCCGAACAGGCAATTCTGGGCTTGCGAAAGGAATTGGGCCTGTTCGCCAATCTGCGTCCGGCAAAACTTTTCAAAGGGTTGGAGGATGCTTCTGCACTCCGCCCTGAAGTATCTTCGGCAATTGACCTGCTGATCGTGCGCGAGCTCAACGGCGATGTCTATTTCGGCGAAAAGGGGATCCGCACGCTGCCCGATGGCCGCAGACAGGGTTGGGACATGATGGCCTATGCCGAAGACGAAGTTCGCCGGATCGCGCACGTCGGCTTCCGCGCGGCAATCGGTCGCCGCAACAAGTTGTGCTCGGTCGACAAGGCCAATGTCCTCGAAACGAGCCAGCTCTGGCGTGATGTGGTGATCGAGGTTTCGGCGGACTATCCCGAGGTCGAGCTCAGCCACATGTATGTTGATAACGCGGCCATGCAGTTGGTCCGCAATCCCGGCCAGTTCGATGTCATGGTCACCGGAAACCTGTTCGGCGATATCCTGTCCGATCAAGCCAGCATGTGTGTCGGCTCGATCGGGTTGCTGGCTTCGGCTTCGCTCAGTGAGGGCACCCAAGGCCTTTACGAGCCAATCCACGGCAGCGCTCCCGATATCGCGGGCAAGGGCCTCGCTAACCCGATGGCGACGGTGCTGTCAGCGGCAATGCTTTTGCGTCATTCGTTCGGGCTCGAAGGCGAGGCGGCACGGATCGAAGCCGCGGTTGCCCGTGCGCTGGCCGATGGCGCGCGCGGTGCGGATCTTGGCGGTTCTCTCGGCACCGTTGCAATTGCCGACGCAATCCTCGAAAGACTGTGACATGACCCTCCGTCTCGGCGTTGTCCTTCCGACCTATAATGAACGCGATAATCTGCGCGGCATGGTTGAACGCATTGATGCCGCGCTGAGCGGGATCGAATGGGAAGTCATCATCGTCGATGACAACAGCCCCGATGGCACTTCGGACGAGGCCCGCGCGCTGGCGCAGGAGGACGGGCGGGTCAGAGTGATCCAGCGGATCGGGCGGCGCGGGCTGTCTTCCGCCGCGATCGAGGGGATGTGCGCTACCGCTGCGCCAGTCGTGGCGGTGATGGATGCCGATCATCAGCACGATCCAGCGCTGCTGCCGGGTATGCTGGCCGCGATCGAGAGCGGGGACTTTGACCTGTCTTATGCCAGCCGGTTTGCCGAAGGGGCCAGCACTGCAGAATGGGGACGGCCTGACCGGGTCAAAGCGAGCAACCTCGCCAACCGGATCGCCAACAAGGTCACCGGCGTAGAATTGAGCGACCCGATGAGCGGCTACTTCATGCTCAAAACCGAAGTGCTGCGCGGCGATGCCCACCGACTGTCGGGGGTCGGCTTCAAGATCCTGCTCGATATCCTTGCCACCGTTGATGCGCCATTGCGGATCAAGGAAGTGCCGATGAATTTCGCGGCGCGGCTGGAAGGCGAGAGCAAGCTTGACCGCACCGTGGTGTTCGAATTCATGGTCGGGCTCTACGACAAGTGGCTCGGCCGCTGGATCCCGACCCGGTTTGCGCTGTTCGGCACGATCGGCGGGCTGGGCGTTGTGGTCCACATGGCGGTGCTGGCTGCGGTGCTGAACGTGCTGGGTGAGGCTTTTGCGATCAATCACTGGCCCAAGGAAGTAACTTTCATCACCGGGCAAACCATTGCTGCACTGGTGGCAATGAGCTTCAATTTCGTGCTCAACAACGAATTGACCTATTCCGACAAGCGGCTGCGCGGGATCGGGCCGGTGCTGCTCGGCTGGCTGCGATTCTTGCTGACCTGCGCTTTTGGCCTGCTCGCCAATGTCGGGGCGGCGACCGCCTTGGTGCGGATGGGCTTCAATCCCTATCCGGCGGCGATTGTCGGGATCGTGCTTGGCTCGGTATGGAATTTTGCACTGTCGAGCAAATTCGTTTGGGGCAAGTATTGAGCGCCTAACGCCAGCTTTTCAGCCACATCCAGTATTCGAAACTCGCCCGGCCGCAGCACAGTGGATAGCCTGAAATAATCGGGTAAAACCACACGAACATCGCCGTGCTGAGCAGCAAGCCAATCGGCCCAAGCCAGCGCCAGCGGTCTTGCCGCTTCCAGGCCTGATCCAGCCCAAACGCCAGCAGCGCCATCAGGAAAGTGCTGGGCAGCAGGTAGTGATAGAGGAATTGCACCGGTTTGCTCGACACTGCCCAGAACAGCAGTGTCGCGAAATAGGCCGCGGAAAAAGCCAGCAATTCCAGCCGCCGCTGCCGCACCCCGGCCCACAAGGCCCAACCGAGCGCGACCAGACCCGCGAGCATGGTGAAGGGGTTTCCGATCAGCACCACACCGCGCTGGGCTCCGTCGATATCCTTGTAGAGATACCAGATTGCGCGCCAGTTGCTAATCCACTGATACCAGACCGAGCGGTAGGGATGTGGCCGTTTGACGCTTTCCTGCAGCATCAACATGTGCTGATGCCAGGCGATCGGATGCCATGGATCGACCGGTCGATTGGCCCAGTGGAACGCAGGCCAGAAGCTCAGCCAATAGACCGTCAGCGGGACCACGCCGAGCCACAGCGCGGCTTCGATCAGGCTGATCCCCGGCACTGGACCGCCGCTGCGCGCCCAAAGGAAGCGTGCACCGTTGTCTTTCAACTTCAAGATCAGGAAGGCCAGGCCCGGCAGCAATAGCAGCGGCGCGACCGACCATTTGGTGCCGAGCGCCAGCCCCATCAGCACCCCGCCCAAGGTCAGCCGCCACCGCGCTTGTCGGTTCAGCCTGCAAGCCGCCGCTATCTGCCACAACGCTGCCATCGCCAGCGCCGCCATGGTCATATCCAGCATCGCGATCCGGCTGTGGATGAACCAGAAGAAGTTGGTGGTGAGCAACAGCGCGGCGATTACTGTCGCCCGGGCATTGCCGCTGGCAAACCAGACTAACCGGGTAAAGGCATAGAGCCCCGTCGCCCCCGCCAATGCCGAAGGAATTCGCCAATAGAGCGGCTGATCCCCGAGCCAATGCAGCGCAGCAGCCAGCACGATCTTGCCGACCATCGGATGCTCGGGATTGACCCGCACCCCTTCGATGAACTTGCGGGCCGCAGCGATGTAGTGAACCTCGTCGAAGTAAATTTCGCCAGGAATTCCAAGCCGCCACCAGACCAGCGTCAGGTAGAACACGGTGATGACTCCGCACCAGGCGGCAGGATCCTTCTGAGTGGTAAAACGGCCCTGCATCGGGGCGGGATTATCCGGCGGTCGCAGACAGCGCAATCAAAGATCCGCTCCATTTGTCCGAAGACCGAATGGAGCGGAACAAGCGGTCAATCTACTTCAATCCGCGCGCCTTCAGCATCGGCTCGACCTGCGGATCGCGGCCGGCGAAGTTGCGGTACATCACTGCGTAGTCCTGGCTGTGGCCCTTTGACAGGATCGTGTCGCGGATGTGCTGGCCGTTCTTGCGGGTCATCCCGCCGTTCTCCTTGAACCAGGCATAGGCATCGTGATCGAGCATTTCGGTCCAGCTGTAGGCATAATAGCCCGCCGCATAGCCGCCGCCCCAGATGTGGCGGAAATAACTGGTGCGATAGCGGCTCGGCACCAGATCGGTATGCAGTCCCTTGGCATCGAGCGAAGCCATCGCGGCCTTTTCGAACACGTTGACATCGCCAATTGCCGCGTCGGGGCCAAGGGCATGCCACTTCATGTCGAGCAAAGCGGCGGTCACTACTTCGCCCAGCGCATAGCCCTGATTGAAAGTGCTGGCCTTTTCGATCTTGGCAACCAATGTGGCCGGCATCGGTGTGCCGGATTTGTAGTGTTTGGCATAGTTTGCCAGCACTTTGGGTTCGGTCATGAAGTTTTCAAAGAACTGGCTGGGAAATTCCACGAAGTCGCGCGCGGTGTTGGTGCCCGAGATTGAGGGGTACCGCTGGTTGGACAGCATCCCGTGGAGGGCGTGGCCAAATTCATGGAACATGGTGTTGGCATCGTCCCAGGTCACCAGCGCGGGCTGGCCGGGAGCGGGTTTGGTGTAGTTGGAGACGTTGAAGATCACCGGCTTGGTGCTGGCCAGCGCGTTCTGGTCGACGAAGTTCGACATCCACGCCCCGCCGGATTTGTTGTCGCGCTTCCACGGATCGAAATAGAACAGCGCGAGTTCGGATCCGTCCTGATCGTAGACGGTGTAGACCGTCACATCGGGATGATAGACCGGGATGTCGCTGCGCTTTTTGAAAGTCAGCCCATAGAGCTGGCCTGCAGCATAAAACACTCCGTTTTCCAGAACGTTGGTGATCTCAAGATAAGGTTTGATCTCGTTCTGATCGAGGTTGTATTTCTGCTTGCGGAGCTTTTCGGCATAGTGATCCCAATCGGCCGGGGTCACGCTGAACTTGCCGCCCTCTTTCCTGATCATTGCATTCAGCTCGCCCGCATCGCGTTTTTGCGCTGCGCCTAACGCGGGGACGAAGCTTTCAAGGAAGCCGATCGCCGCTGCCGGAGTCTTGGCCATCTGATCGGACAGCTGATAAGCCGCAAAGCTGTCAAACCCGAGCAGCTTGGCCTTTTGCGCACGCAAGGCGGCAATCTTGAGGATCAGACCGCGAGTATCATTCGCATCGCCGCGCTCGCTGCGGTTCCAGCTCTTTTCAAACAGTGCCTGCCGGGTCGCGCGGCCGGTCAGCGCGGGCAACAGCGGCTGCTGGGTGGTGTTCTGAAGCGTCAGCACAAAGCTGCCCTTGGGCAAGCCGCGATCTGCGGCGTTCTTTTCGGCTGAGGCGACGTTGGCGACTGAAAGTCCGGCAAGTGCCTTGTTGTCGGTCAGCACCAGCGCGCCGTCCTTGGTGCCTTTGGTCAGCTTCTGGCCGAAGTCGGTCTGCAAGGTCGAAAGCTGGCCGTTGATGTCCTTCAGCGTGGTCTTGTCGGCATCATTCAGGTTCGCGCCGTTGCGGGCCATGTTCTCGTAAGTCAGCTTGACTATCTGGAGTTGATCGGGCGCAAGACCAAGGTTGTGCCGGGCATCGTAGACCGTCTTGACCCGGGCAAACAGTTTGGGATTGAGAGTGATTGAATCGCGCATCGCCGTCAGTTTGGGTGAGGTGCGGGTATCGATTCCGTCGAGCGTGTCGTTGGTGTTGGCAGAGGTCAGCGCGCCAAACACATAGATCACCCGGGTCAGCATTGCGCCGGACTTTTCGAGCGGCAGAAAGGTGTTTTCAAAGGTTGGCGCGGCGGGATCGCCTGCAATCGCGTCCACCTCGGCCAGCAGGATCGTGATGCCCTGTTCGATTGCCGGCTCGTAATCGCTTTCCTTGATCTTGGTGAAATCCGGGGCTTGAAACGGCAGCGTGCTCGCCTCGGCAAAGATCCCGGTGCCCTGGGGAATCTCCGGGGCATAAGGGGCTGGAGCCGGGGTCACTTCCTCAGCAACGGGTGGCGGACCAGACAAAGCATCGCTGGTGGCTGCACAGCCAGCCAGGGCCAGTGCCGAAAGCGAAACGAGGGTGAGCTTGCGCATGGGGATTTTCCTCACTCGATAAAACGAATGGGGGCAGCGTAACGCTGCCCCCTGTGTCTGACAACTGAACGCGGAGCCGGGCTTACCAGAGCCGCGCGCGCTTTTCGGGCGCAATGTAGAGCTTGTCACCAGCTTGAACGCTGAATGCACCGTACCAGCTATCGACGTTGCGGAGCGGAGCGAACGACCGGTATTTGGCCGGACTGTGCGGATCTGTTGCAACCTGACTTCGCAGTGCGGCTTCGCGCGCCTTGGCCCGCCAGACCTGCGCCCAGGCCAGGAACAGCCGCTGTTCGCCGCTGAGCCCGTCCAGCACCGGGGCCGATCTTCCGCCCAATGACGCATTATAGGCATCGAGTGCGATCGAGACACCGCCCAGATCGGCGATGTTTTCACCCATGGTCAGGCCAGGGTTGATAAACGCACCCGGCACAACCTCGAACGCTGCATATTGCGCACCAAATACCTTGGCCTGTTCGTCAAACCGCTTGGCATCTTCGGGGGTCCACCAATCGCGGACCGCTCCGGTTGCGTCGATCTTGCGGCCCTGATCGTCAAAGCCGTGGATGATCTCGTGCCCGATTACCCCGCCGATCGCGCCGTAATTCACCGCATCATCGGCGTTGGGATCAAAGAACGGAGCCTGCAGAATGCCGGCCGGAAACACGATCTTGTTTTCAAGGCCACCGTTGTAGGCGTTGACGGTCTGCGGGTTCATCCCCCACTTTTTGCGGTCCACCTTTTTGCCCAGATCAGCCATTTGATAGTCAGCGTTGAATTTACCCGCGCGCTGGACGTTGCCGTAAAGATCGCCCGGAACGATGGTCAGGCCTTTGTAGGACCGCCACTTGTCAGGATAGCCGACCATCACGTCCATCCGGCTCAGCTTTTCGAGAGCAGCGCCTTTGGTCGCATCGCTCATCCAGCTGTTGGCCTTGATCCGGGCTGCCATCGCGACTTTCAGGTTGACGACCAGCGATTCCATCTTGGCTTTGGATGAGGCCGGGAAATACTTCTTCACATAGTCCTGCCCGACCAGCTCGCCCAGCGAGCCGCCGACCAGATCCACCCCTCGCCGCCAGCGCTGGCGGTTCTCGGTCTGGCCAGACAACGATTTGGTGAATTCAAACCGGCTGTCGACCATCGCCTTGTTGAGATAGGGCGCAGCCTGATTGGCGATGTGAAAGCTCTGCCAGACCTTCAGCGTGCTCAGCGGTGTCTCACCGTAGAACGCGGCGAGCGATTTTACGGCGGTGTTTTCACCAACGATCATCCGCTTTTGCGCGGGTACTTTCATTCCGGCAAAGAGCGAGGCCCAATCGAGGCCCGGAGCATAAGCGGCCAGTTCCGCGCTGCTCATCGGGTTGTTGACCTTTTCGATCTGGCGGCGATCGGCGATCTTCCAGCTCTTGTAGGCGATTTCCGTTTCGAACCCCATGATCGTATCGGCGGCCTTGGCCGGATCGGGATGGCCGATCATGGTCATGGTGCGGACGATATAGGCCTTGTATGCGTCACGCTGTGTCTTGAACTGGTCCGAAAGATAATATTCGCGTTCCGGCAGGCCCAGCCCGCCCTGGCCCAGATACATCACGTTAAGCTCTGGATTTGCGGTATCCGCGCTGACCCCGAAATCGATTAGCGAGACACCAAACACACCGTTGGTTGCACCCATGAACCGGGTGAACTGAGCTTTGGTCTGAATTGCGCCCACCCGTGCAAGGTCACGCTTTAGCGGTGCAATGCCAACCGCCTCCAACTTCTTCTCATCCATGAAGCTGGAATAGAATGCCCCGACCTGGCTGTTGGCAGGCGCGGCGGAGATCAGCGTCTTGACCTGATCGTTGGTTGCTTCGCGCAGATCGTTGAATGAACCGACCGACGAACGGTCGGCGGGAATTTCGGTCCGGTCGTACCACTTGCCGCCGATAAACCGGAAGAAATCGTCGCCCGGCTTGACCGAAGTGTCCTGGCCCGAAAGGTCGAATCCCCAGTTGCCAATGCGCGCCTGACCGGCAACGGCACTGGCAACCTGTGCACCAAGCTGAGTGGTGGCCAGCGGCACGGCCATGGCAGCCAGCGCGGCCCCAGCGATCAGAAAACGGCTCTTCATCCCGGATACTCCCCTGAAACAGCTGTAGCCCGGCGTGTGCCGAGCTCCAAAATCTACTGTCCCAGCCTCGCGCGCAGCGGCAGGTGAGTCAATGTCGTTCGCCGAGGGGCGTGGGGTGTTGGTGGAAGGAGGAAAAGCCTCCACCGCGCAGGCCACGCTCAGTCCGGCTTTGCGCACCGCGTGTGGTCGCCGGCTTTGCAGGCGGCGGTGTCTTCTTCCCATTTCTTCATCGCCGCGTCGTGCTCGGCCTTCTGGCGGGCGATCTCGGCATCACGCGCTGTGATGGCTTCCTGATAGGCCTGCTGGTTGGCAGCGTTCTGGGCATTTTGGTCGGCTGCAGCTTTGGCTTGATCGGCGTTGGCTTTGGCGCGCAACTCTTCATCGGTCGGAACGGCCACAACAGCGGGCACCGATACGGCGGCTGGGGCGGCGGCGCTGGCGGGCCTTTCCGCCTGC
>CALMBN010000299.1 GCA_937860195.1 uncultured Novosphingobium sp. | reverse complement strand
CAGGGCCGAGCGCCGTGAAGTGCACGAGCCACGGGCGGCCTCCGACCTCGAAGCCGACGTCGCGGGTGAAACGTTCGCTCTCCGGCAGGTGTTCGTCGATCGCGCGCGCGACCGGGTCGGGCAGTGCGCTGTGCCGCCGTTGTCGCGGGTGCGACAAAGCCTTCGGGGAAGTCCCTGTAACTCTTCGCGCCGCGCATCCGTTACCGTTGCGCGTTCACTTTTTGTCGCAGGAGACATCGCATGAAGTTCAAGACCAGCTTGCTGACCCGCAGCCTTCTCAGCCTCACAGTGGGCGCCGCGCTGGTCGCCTCTGCCGGCTCCGCATTGGCACAGGCCAAGCCGCTCGCAGGTCAGACCGTCAAGATGATGTGGATCGATCCGCTCACCGGCCTGATGGGCCCGGTCGGCACGAACCAGTACAAGAGCTGGCAGTTCTTCCAGGAAAAGTTCAACGCGTCGAACCCGGCCGGCGTGAAGTTCGACGTGATCGCCGTCGACAACAAGCTCAGCCCGACCGAAAGCCTGAATGCACTGAAGCAGGCTGTGTTCCAGAACGGCGTGGCTGTGCTGCGCGATCAGGAACTTACGCCCGAACAGCACATTGCTTTTGCCAAGCGCTGGGGCGGGATTGACGTCAATCCGTTCTTCCCGACCAACAGTGGCTGGCCCGAGATTGCCGAAGTCCGCAAGGCTGAAGACCAGAAGGACAATATCGGCGGCGGCTGGCACACCGACCACAGTTTTGACCAGATTCCGGCGATGGGTTCGATTCTGGTGGCGCGCGAACTGCCGCCGGTTGGCGGCGACACGCTGTTTTCCAGCATGGGTGCGGCCTTTGATTCGCTGTCGGATGGCCTGAAACAGACCTTGTCCGGGCTGCGTGCTGTCCATACCGCAGATCACATCTATCAGCCAGGCGGGTACTATTCGAACACCGATCTGGCCGGCGAAATGACCGGGCAGGAACTGTCGACCCGCGCGGTGCATCCAGTTGTAATCCGGCACCCCGTGACCGGGCGGAGGCTGCTTTATGTGAATGGGGCCTTCACCACCCATTTCGAAGGCTGGACGCGTGAGGAAAGCCTGCCGCTGCTGACCTATCTCAGCCAGCTTGGCAGCCGCGAGGATTTCCGGTGCCGCGTTGAGTGGAAGCCGGGCTCGGTCGCGATCTGGGATAACCGCGCGACATGGCACCTGGCCGAAAACGATTATCACGGTCACCGCAGGGTGATGCACCGGATTACGCTGACCGGCGATCCGCTGGCGGCCTGATCGGCTTTGACCGCAAGCCGCGGGACGCGGTAGCGGACGAATCGCGGCATCAGGGGTTCACCGATCAGGAGAACACCTATGACCTATGCCATCCATGGCCTCGACCCGGCCCAATTTGCCCCTTTGTTCGCGATGACTGACGCCGAACTGGCGGCGATCCGGGCCACCCGCAGCGTCGCCACCGCGAGCCATGGCTTTCCCTGCCGGGTCAGCCTGGAAGATGCCCGCGAAGGCGAGGAACTGATCCTGCTGCACCACACCAGCCACGTGGTAGAAACGCCCTATCGCAGCGCCTACGCGATCTTCGTGCGCAAGGATGCCGAGCCTGCCCGTTTCGTCGATTGCCTGCCACCGGTGTTCGAAGGTCGCCCGCTGGGGCTGCGCGGGTTCGATCAACAAGGTGTGTTGCGCGAAGCGCGGCTGGCGCTGCCGGGCGAGACCGAGGCGCGGATTATCGAACTGTTTGCCAATCCAGCAATTGACTATATCCATGCCCACAACGCCGCATATGGCTGTTTCTCGGCAAAAGTGGAGCGCAGCTGATGGCGATGGTTTTGAAGGCTATCGAAATTGACCTGCCAGCCGAACTCGTCTGGGATGCGGTCCGCGATGTCGGCAATCTGCATCGCCGACTCGCTCCCGGTCTGATCGCCGATTGTGTGCTGAACCCTGCAGGGACCGAACGGGTTGTGACATTTGCCGATGGAACCCAGCTACCTGAAACGATTGTCGCGATCGATGATGCGGCAATGCGGTTTGTCTGGTCAGCCCGCAATCCAGCCTTGGCGCACCATAATGCGGCTATGAAGGTTAACCCGCTTGGTGCCAGCAAGGCTGCGGTTTCATGGACGGCGGATGTCCTGCCAGATGCTGCCGCCGGGTTCATGGCTCCGTTCATCGAAGCCGGGCTAGCGGCGATGAAGACTCACCTTGAAGCTGGCGGGTCTGCGCCGTGATGGTTACCGATGCTTTCGCTTGGGATGCCTTCACCCGCCGTGATCGGCGCTATGATGGGCAGTTCATCGGTGCGGTCAAAACCACCGGAATCTATTGCAAGCCCAGCTGCCCTGCGCGTCACCCGTTGCGCCAGAACGTCGAGTTCTTCGCAACCGCAGCCGAAGCGCGAGCGGCCGGATACCGTGCGTGTCTGCGCTGCCGGCCTGACGATGTCAGCCGGGATGAACGCGCGGTGCTCGCCGCCATCGCCGCGATCAAGGCGGCGGGACAGCCGCTGGTGCTGGCCGCTCTGGCGGAGGAAACGGGCTATTCGCCAAGCCACTTCCAGCGGGTGTTTACCCGCCACACCGGCCTGTCGCCGGCCGCCTATGCGCGCGCACTGATGGCCGAGCGGGCGGCGCAGGCGCTGAGCAATGAGGGTAGCGTGACCGAGGCGATCTATGCGGCGGGCTATTCCGCTCCGTCGCGGTTTTATGAAGGCAATCAGAGGAGACTGGGAATGGCGCCATCGGCCTGGGCAAACGGCGGCAAGGGCGCGGTGATCCACTGGTCAGTGGTCGATACCAGCCTTGGCGCGATGCTGGTCGCAGCGACTGCCAAGGGCGTATGCCGGCTTTCCTTCAATGAGGGGCGTGAGGCCTTGGAGGCACGTTTTCCGCAAGCGGAGTTGAGCGAGGGTGGAGCTGCGTTTGCTGATCTGCTGGGCCAGGTGATCGCCGCAGTGGAAACACCCGGCGACTTTGGCCACATCCCGCTCGATGTAAAAGGCACCGCTTTTCAGGAAGCTGTCTGGCGCGAATTGCAGCGCATCCCCAAGGGCGAAACCCGCACTTATGCCGAATTGGCGGCGGCAGTAGGAAAGCCACGAGCGGTCCGCGCGGCGGGTAGTGCCAACGGAGCCAACAACGTCGCAGTGCTGATCCCGTGCCACCGGGTGATCCGCACCGGGGGCGGGCTGGGAGGCTATGCCTATGGCCTGGAAATCAAGCGCAAGCTGCTGGAAAAGGAAGCGAAATGACTGATGTAATCACCGCATTCAAGGCGCTCCACATTCCCGGCGATCCGCTGATTCTGTTCAACATCTGGGATGCAGGAAGTGCCAAGGCGGTGGCTGGGGCCGGGGCCAAGGCGATCGCCACCGGCAGCTATGGCGTGGCCGAAGCGCAAGGCTTCAAGGATGGCGAGGATTTCAGCATCGAGGATGCGCTGCGCAATCTGGAAAGGATCGTTTCGGTCACCGACCTGCCAGTGACACTCGATTTCGAGACCGGCTATGGCGCGGGGCCAGCCGCAGTCGCAGTATCGGTCCGCCGTGCGTTGGACGCTGGGGCCGCCGGAATCAACATGGAAGACCGGATGCCGGGCGAAACCGCGCTGCTGCCGGTGGCGCAAGCTGCCGAACGGGTTGCGGCAGCGGCCAGCACCGGCCTGTTCGTCAATGCCCGCACCGATGTCTATCGCGGGATCAAGCCGGACGATTACGGCCAGCACCTGATCGACGCGGTGCTCGAACGGGCCGAGGCCTATGCGGCGGCTGGTGCAAGCGGGTTGTTCGTCCCGTTCCTCGGCAATCATGCGGTGATCGCGGAAATCTGCGAGGCTTCACCGCTCCCGGTCAACATCCTATGGGGCCCAGGCCGCGGCACCCGCGCCGAACTGGCCGCGCTCGGCATCGCCCGGATCAGCTATGGCCACGGTCCCTGGGCGGCGACGATGGACTGGCTGGCGGGGCAGGCCAAGGCGGTGTTTGCGGGAGATGTGGTGCCTTACGGGGCGGGCTGAGACAAAACCGATTGCCAGCCGGGACGAATTGCGCAAATGAGGTGTATGGATATTATAACACACCATACACCCGCCCCCTCGCTGCTGCGGAGGATCATCGCCTTCCCGCTCAGTCTGATGGTGATCGGGTTCGTCTGGATCAGCGCGCTCGCAGTCGGGGTAGGTCAGGCGTACGAGCAACTTGGTTTTGCCCGCAACACCCCCGAAAAGAGCTTTGGGGCGGTGCTGATGGCAGTCGCCGTGGTGCTTGGCTACAAGGCCTACAAGCGCTGGGTTGAACGCGCGCCCGACACCGAATTGCCGCTCGCTGGCGCAATGCCGGAGCTGGCCGCCGGGATTGCCTTTGGCTGGGTACTGTTCAGTGTGATGACCGGGATCGTCGCGCTGCTCGGCGGCTTCGAGGTGCTGGGCCTGCGCGGAGCCGGGCAGATCTGGACCATGCTGGCGATCGCCATTGTCAGCGGCACGATGGAGGAAACGCTGTTTCGCGGGATCGTGCTACGGCACATGGAAAGCCTGATCGGCACCTGGGGCTCGCTAGCTTTCACCTCGGCGCTGTTCGGGGCACTGCACATCACCAATCCGGACGCGACCTGGTTTTCCTCGCTGGCGATCGCGCTGGAGGCTGGCATTCTGCTCGGCGCAGCCTATCTGCTGACGCGGCGGCTGTGGCTCGCGATCGGCATTCACGCGGCCTGGAACTTCACCCAAGGCTGGGTCTTCAGCGTGCCGGTATCGGGCGGCGATGCGCCGCTAGGCTTGCTGATCACCCGCCGGGTCGGGCCAGATTGGCTGACCGGCGGCGATTTCGGTCTTGAGGCAAGCGTGATCGCGATGCTGGTGGCAACGGGGGCCGGGCTTTGGCTGCTCAGGCTGGCCGCACAGCGCGGTGGGTTCAAACAGCCGATGTGGGCCGCTCAAACAAACGAATAGGGATCAATATCCACCTGCACCCGCACGCCTTGGCCGAACTCCAGCGGATCGAGCCAGGCCCGGATCACGTCTTGCAGCTTTGCCGTCCGCCGCGCGTTGATCAGCAGTCGGTAGCGGTAGCGGCCGCGCAGCAGGCTCAGCGGCGCAGGCGCGGGGCCGAGGACCATCACATCGGGCAGATTGGGCGCGGTGCCGCCGACCGCGCGGGCGGCTTCGCGGGCCTCTGCTTCGGTTTCGGAACTGACGATGATCGCGGCCCAGCGGCCAAACGGCGGAGCGCCGGCGTCTTTGCGCGCGTCCGCTTCGGCGGCGTAGAATGCGTCGCGGTCGCCGGCGGCAAGCGCGGCGATCACTTCGGCTTCGGGCGCGCGGGTCTGGATCAGGACTTCGCCGGGCTTTTCGCCTCGGCCCGCGCGTCCGGCGACCTGGGTGACCTGCTGAAAGGTGCGTTCTGCAGCACGTAAATCGCCGCCTTCCAGCCCAAGATCGGCATCGACCACGCCGACCAGTGTCAGGTCGGGGAAGTGGTAGCCCTTGGTGACAATCTGGGTGCCGACGATCACGTCGATCAGCTTGTCCTCGGTCGCGGTGACGAAGGCGGCGATCTTCTCCGGGCTGTTCAAGGTGTCCGAAGTGACGACCGCGACCCGCGCCTCAGGAAGGATCTCGGCCACCTCATCCGCAATCCGCTCCACCCCCGGCCCGCAGGCGACCATGCAATCGGGGGTCTGGCATTCGGGGCAGACCTCAGGCGGCGGGGTTTCGTGGCCGCAATGGTGGCAGGCAAGCCGCTGCGAAAGCCGGTGCTCGACCAGCCAGGCGCTGCAATTGGGACATTGAAAGCGATAGCCGCAGTGGCGGCACAAGGTCAGCGGGGCATAGCCGCGGCGGTTGAGGAACAGCAGGCTCTGCTCGCCGCGGGCCAGCCGTTCGCGCAGTTCCGCGACCAGCCGGGGGGCGAGCCAGCGGCCGCGCTCGGGCATTTCCTTGCGCAGATCGACGATGCTGATCTTTGGCAGGGTCGCGCCGCCGAACCGGTCTGGCAGGTCGACTTTGGTATAGACCCCGGCCTCTGCCAGTTGCAGGGATTCGAGCGCCGGGGTGGCGCTGGCGAGGATCACCGGCGCGTTCTCAAACCGCCCCCGGATCACTGCGACATCGCGGGCATTGTAGCGAACCCCGTCATCCTGCTTGAACGAGACCTCGTGCGCCTCGTCGACCACGATCAGCCCGAGCGCTTTGTAGGGCATGAACAGAGCCGAACGCGCGCCCACCACCACTTGTGCTTCGCCCGAAACGATTGCGCGCCAGGCCCGGCGGCGTTCGCTTTGCTTCAGGCTGGAATGCCACAGCACCGGGGGGACACCGAATCGCGCCTCAAACCGCCGCAGAAAGTTCTGGGTCAGCGCGATCTCGGGGAGCAGGACCAGAACCTGACGCTCCAACCGGATCGCCTCGGCCACGGCTTCAAAATAGCATTCGGTCTTGCCCGATCCGGTTACGCCATCGAGCAGGAACGGGGCGAATTTTTGCGCGCGCACCGCCGCGACGAAGGTATCAGCCACCGCCTGCTGCGCTTCGGACAGATCGGGTACGGAATGATCGGGGCGGGCGCGTGGGTAGGGGCGGTCGAGGTCGACTGTGACCGGCTCGAGGATCCCGGCCCCGACCATCCCGCGCAGCACGCCCTCTGATACCCCGGCATAGGCCGCAAGCTCGCGGATCGAGGCTTGCTCGCCGTGGAGCGCGTCCATTGCGGCGGCGCGTTGCGGGGTCAGGCGTTTGGGTTCTTCGCCGGACAGTCGGTACTCGGTGGCCGTGCCGCCGCCGCGCAGCGCCGCCATACTGCCCAGCGCCATCCGCGCGACCGAATTCAGCGAGGTGACATAATAGTCCGCGCACCACTCGATCAGACGGCGCAGTGGCGCGGCCAGCGGGGGCGCGGGCAACACTTCCAGGATAGGCCGCAGCTTCGATTCGGGAACTTCAACGCCGCCCAGTCGTTCTGGTTCCCAGACGATCCCCAGCACCTGGCGCGGCCCCAGCGGGGCGATCACCAGCTGGCCGAATTCTGTCGCCATTCCAGCAGGAAGGCGATAGTCCAGCACCGGTAAGGCCGGGTTGAAGACGAGGAGTCGAACGCGGTTCATGGATGCGCCACTATGGCGGCAATCACCATCGGGGGACAGCCCCAAGCAAGCAAGGAGCGCAGGGACCGTGGACAAAATCATCGGCATTTCAATCGCACGGCGCAGGTTTCTGGCGGGGACGGTCGCGAGCGGAGTTTTGCTGTTGCCCGGCTGCGCTTCGATGGGCGGGTTCTCGATGGTCGAGGCGATCAAGCGGTTGCTGACCCTGTCGGGCGAACGGGCCTTTGCCAAGCTGGTCGCGCCCGGCGGGTTCTGGGACAGCGAAGTGGCGCGGTTCGAACTGCCGACGTTGTTTTCCAGCAGCGGCGGTGTGCTCAAGGGCTTGTTGACCTCATCGGTGTTCAAGGACCAGTTGCAAAGGCAGCTCAATGTCGTCGCTGAAAAAGGCGCACAACGCGCCGCGCCGATCATGCTGGCAGCGGTCAAAACGATGTCGATCCCGGATGCGATTGGCCTTGTCCGCGGCGGACCGACTGCGGCGACGACTTTCCTGCGTAGCGCGATGGGTCCGGCGCTGATCAACGCCATGATCCCCGGGCTGACCGATGCGCTGAGCGCCTCCAGCGATCCGATCCTGGGGCAGGCGATCAAGGCTTTGTCCGGGGTTGATTTGGGCAGCGTCGCCCAGGGAATTGCCAATCGGGCTGACAATTCGATCTGGTACCAGATCGGGTCAGAAGAGCGTGAAATCCGGGCCAACCCGCAAAGCACCAACGATCCGCTGCTGATCGGTGTGTTCAAGGTGCTTTAGGGACTAGGCCCCGCAGCGCTTCCATGGCTATAGCGGCCCTGACTCGCATGCAGGAGCCGCAGCCCCGTGAAATTCTTCGCTGACACCGCCGAAATTGCCGACATCAAGGAACTCGCCGCCACTGGCCTGCTTGATGGCGTGACCACCAACCCCAGCCTGATCATGAAATCGGGCCGCGATTTCATCGAAGTCACGCGCGAGATTTGCGGGATTGTCGCTGGCCCGGTCAGCGCCGAAGTGGTTGCGCTCGATCATGCCGGGATGATGGTCGAGGCCGAAAAGCTCCGCAAGATCGCCGATAACGTCTGCATCAAGGTGCCACTGACGATCGACGGCCTGAAAACCTGCAAGGCGCTGACCGGCGAGGGCACGATGGTCAACGTCACGCTGTGCTTTTCGGCCAATCAGGCCTTGCTTGCAGCGAAGGCCGGGGCCACGTTTGTTTCGCCGTTCGTCGGCCGCCACGATGACAACGGGTTCGATGGCATGGCGCTGATCAGCGATATCCGGCTGATCTATGACAACTACGGTTTCGCCACCGAAATCCTCGTCGCCTCGGTCCGTCACGGGATCCACGTGCTCGAAGCCGCCAAGATCGGCGCCGATGTCATGACCGCGCCGCCGGCGGTGATCATGGGGCTGGTCAAGCACGTGCTGACCGACAAGGGCATCGAAGGCTTTATGGCGGACTGGGCCAAGACCGGACAGGCGATCTAGGAAAACTGAGACTTTCTACTTTTTCGTCACCCTGAACTTGTTTCAGGGCCCATCGTGCGGTTATGCCCAGTTGGCGGTTGAAATGAGCTGCGGCACGGTTGGGTTGTTGGCAGGCACAACCCGGGCTTGCGGCGAAATGGGTCCTGAAACAAGTTCAGGATGACGAATTTGGATAGGTAGCTTCGCGTTTCGATGTCCGACGAATCCCCCCTCGACCGATTCAAGACCGTGCTGACCGGCGCGGCCCGGGCGATTGCGCACGAGCCTGAGGTGGAGCTTGCCTGGACTGCCGATCAGGCGGTGATCAACGGCAAGAACATGCGGTTGCCAATGCCGGGGCGGGCCTTGCCACGCGATCAGGCGATGGAAGCGCGCGGGTTTGCCGATAGTTTTGCGCTCAAGCTGCGGCACCATGATGAATCGCTGCATGGCCGCAAGGCCCCGGCTGAGCCAACTGCTAGGGCGGCCTATGATGCGGTTGAGGCGGTGCGTTATGAGGCGCTCGGCTCCAACGCTTATGCCGGGATGCGGGCCAATCTGGATGCCGCCAACGAAGTCCGGATTGGCGGAGATCCGATCGCCCGGGCCGCCCGCGCCGAGGAAGTTCCGGTCCCAGCCGCGCTGGCGCTGTTGCTGCGTGAACGGCTGACCGGACAGCCGGTTCCCGCCTCCGCCAAAGCCGGGGTCGACATGCTGCGCGGCTGGATCGGGGAGCGCGCGGGGACTGATTTTGACGCGCTCGCTCTGTCACTCGACAATCAGGAGGCATTTCAGAACCTGGCGCTCGATATGCTCCAGCACCTTGAGCTGACCAAAGCGAGCCCGCTCGATCAGCAAACCGACGACGACGACGATGCTGACAGCGAGGATGACAGCGAAGACCAGCCCGATGACGGCGAATCGAGCGAAGACCAGAGCCCGAGCGAAGTCGCCTCTGAACCCAGCGAAGGCGACGAAGACGGCGACGACGAAAACCAGCGCGAGATGGAAGACGAGTCGTCCGATGCCGAAGAAGGCGACGAGGGCGAAGAGGGGATGCTCCCGACTCGCCCCAACCGGGCCTGGACCGAAGTTCCCGCCGGGTTCGACTACAAGGCCTATACCCAGGCTTTCGACGAAGTGGTGGGCGCGAGCGACCTGTGCGACGAAGACGAACTGACCCGGTTGCGGGCATACCTCGATGCTCAGCTAAAAGGCCTTGGCGGGATTATCACCAAGCTCGCCAACCGGCTGCAACGCCGCCTGATGGCGCAGCAGAACCGCAGCTGGGATTTCGATCAGGAAGAAGGCCTGCTCGATGCCGCACGGCTCGCCCGGGTGATCATCTCGCCGGGCCACTCGCTGTCCTACAAGATTGAGCGCGAGGTGGAGTTCAAGGACACCATCGTCACGCTGCTGATCGACAATTCTGGCTCGATGCGCGGGCGGCCCATATCCATTGCCGCGATTAGCGCCGATGTACTGGCCCGCACGCTTGAGCGCTGCGGGGTCAAGACCGAAGTGCTGGGCTTTACCACGCGCGCCTGGAAGGGCGGACAGAGCCGTGAGGCCTGGCTGGCAGGCGGCAAACCGGCCCAGCCGGGGCGCCTCAACGATCTGCGCCACATCGTCTACAAGACTGCCGACGCCCCCTGGCGCCGCGCCAAGCGTTCGCTCGCCTTGATGATGCGCGAGGGGTTGCTGAAAGAGAACATCGATGGCGAGGCGCTGGCCTGGGCACACAATCGCTTGCTGGCGCGGCCCGAGCAGCGCCGCATTCTCATGATGATTTCCGACGGCGCGCCGGTC
>CALMBN010000298.1 GCA_937860195.1 uncultured Novosphingobium sp. | reverse complement strand
AACGGTGTCGCGGTAATCAACGGGTTCGGTCATGTTGCGCGGGTGCTTAGAGGATAAAGTCTGGCGGATAAAGGCCATTCCTCCCCTGCAAGGGGAGGGGGACCATCCGCAGGGTGGTGGAGGGGCACGCGCCGGATTCCCTGAGCTTTCGATAGCAGGGCGACTTCAACGTGCCCCTCCACCAGCTTCGCTGGTCCCCCTCCCCGTGCCGGGGAGGATTTAGAGCTGCGCCACCGGCGCGAAACTGCGCCGATGCAGCGGGCTTGGACCAAACCGTTTCAACGCCGCCAGATGCTCAGCCGTGCCATAACCCATATTGCGCTCCCAGCCGTAATACGGATGCGCCAGCGCCGCCGCACGCATCAGCCGGTCACGGTGTTCCTTGGCCAGGATCGATGCCGCTGAAATGCAGGGTTCCAGTGCATCGCCGCCGACGATCGAACGGGCTGGCCAGCGCCATTCGGATACGCGGCCTTGCGGGGTTTTGTTGCCATCGATCAGCACCTGATCGGGATCAAACCCCAACCCCGCCACCGCGCGGGTCATCGCCAGCATGGTCGCGGCGAAGATGTTGATCCGGTCGATCTCGTCCGCGCTGACCACGCCCAGCGCCCAACAGCAGCTGGCCTTGATCAGCGGTTCGAGCCGCGCGCGGCGCTTGGCAGAGAGCTTTTTGGAATCGTCGAGCCCGCTCGGCGCATCCGGCCCCAGCACGCACGCTGCCGCCACCACCGGCCCGGCCAGCGGCCCGCGCCCAGCTTCGTCCACGCCGGCCACCACTTGCCCATCGGGGCACTTGGCAAGGATCAGATAATCACCGATATCAGCGGCCATGCACACCAAACTCCTGCTCGCCCTATCCCCCCTCGCTCTGATCACGGCAAGCTGTGGCGGCGCACCGGCTGGGGATAGTCCGGTTCAGGTCAGAAAGATCGAAGAGGCCTTCAAAACCCAGGAACTCGGCACTTTTGACGAGCCGTGGGCGATCGCTCCCCTGCCCGAAGGGCAGCTGCTGATCACGGAAAAGCCGGGTAAATTGAAGTGGCTCGGCAGCGATGGCAGCGTGAAAGTTGTGCCACTTCCGTTCACTGTCGACTATGGTGGTCAAGGCGGAATGGGCGATGTGATCGCTTCACCTGATTTCGCAAAAACCCGGCGTATTTATCTGAGCTGGGTCGAAAAAGGAGCAGGCGACATCCGCGGTGCAGCCGTTGGCACGGGCGTTCTGGTTCAAGCTGGCGGCACTGCGCGACTGGATGGCTTCGAGGTGATCTGGCGGCAGAACCTCAAGGTGACCGGGCGCGGCCACTATTCCCACCGGCTGGTCATCAGCCCGGACAAGCAGCACCTCTACATCGCTTCGGGTGAGCGGCAAAAGATGGCACCCGCCCAGGATCCGGTCAGCGATCTGGGAAAAGTGATCCGCTTGCCGATCGGCGCCAACGGCAGGCCAACCGGCCCGGCCGCTCGGATCAGCATGGGCCACCGCAATATCCTCGGCCTGCAATTCGCCCCCGACGGGCAACTGTGGGAAATCGAGCATGGCCCGGCTGGAGGGGACGAGCTCAATCTGGTCAAGCCCGGTGCCAACTATGGCTGGCCACTGGTTTCCGAAGGGCGCCACTACAGCGGACAATTCATCCCGCACCACGATACCCGGCCTGAATTCACGGCTCCCGCACTGTACTGGAACCCGGTGATCGCGCCGGGCGGGATGATCTTCTACACTGGCCAGGCGTGGCCCGAATGGAACGGCCAGCTGCTGATCGCAGGCCTTGGCAGCGGCGGCCTGGTGCGGGTGCGGATCGATGGCGAGAAGGCCACCGAAGAAGCGCGCTATCCACTCGGAAATCGCATCCGCGCAGTGGCACAGGCACCGGACGGTGCGTTGCTGGTGCTTGAAGACGGTCCGGATGGGCGGCTGCTGCGGCTTTCGCGCAAATAGCATCGACTTTCTGTCCGCCGCGCCCTAACCGCGCGCCGATGACCGATCATGCCACCTTGATCCCGCTTGATAATGTCGATCCCGCTTTGGTCGAAGCGCTGCTCGACCGTGCCTTTGAGCCGGAGCGTAGAACCCGCACCGCCTACAAGGTCCGCGAGGGGTCTGAGTGGCTGCCTGCGCTTTCATTCGCCGCAATCGACAGCGCCGAACACCTGGTCGGCACGATCCAGTGCTGGCCGGTCGCGCTCACCGGAGTGGGTGGGGACGGCAGTGCCCGCAAGCACCCGCTGATCATGGTCGGCCCGGTGGCAGTGCTGCCCGAAGCACAAGGGCTGGGCTATGGTCAGGCGCTGATGAGCGCCGCCCTCGCCGCGCTCGATCCGCGCGCGCCCTTGCCGCAGGTGATGATTGGGGATCCCGAATACTATGGCCGGTTCTGGGGCTTTTCGAACGCGCACACCGGCGGCTGGCGCTCGCTCACGGCGCCCGCTTCTCGGTCTACGGCGCCGGCGACGACTTTTCGCCTCGCGAGCTTCGCCGACTCGGCGCCGTGGCCCACGGTTGGTATCGCGCCCGCACGCTGTCGACGATCCTGCGGCGCGACCGCATCGACCTGTGTCTCGTTCCGTCGCGGGCCGAAGAATCGCACTGCCTGGTGATCGACGAGTGCTGGTGGGCGGGCGTCCCCGTGCTGGTGAGCGACCGGGGCGCCTTGCCGGAGCGCGTCGCTGAAGGCGGCGGCACCTCCTCTCGCTTCGAGGAGCTCCCTGCGCGCCTCGGTGAACTGCTCGCGGAACCTCAGTCGATCGCCCGGATGCGCTCGGCCAAGTTCGGCTTTGCTTCGCCGATCGCATGGACGGCATGGACGATCTGGCTTCGCACCGCCGAGACAGAGCGGTCGCTGCCGCCCACATGCGACGGCCCCAATTCGCACAGGAACAAACGCACCGGGCCCGCCAGATCGATCTTGTTTTCCGCGGCACGGTCGAGCGCTGCGGCGCGCGCGGCATCGTCG
>CALMBN010000297.1 GCA_937860195.1 uncultured Novosphingobium sp. | reverse complement strand
CTCAATAATTTTGCGTCGCTTGCCGATGTGATTTTCTCATCTTTCGCTGGGCTTGGACTGAAGGCTTCGGCAGCAACGATGTCAGCGACCGACCTGATGCGCCCCGGCTTTGTCGCAGCTACCGGATTCAAGGCCTCGCAGCCGCTTCTCGATCAGGCGGGAAGCCTCATGGGCTTTACCTCATTCTTTGACAATGTGGTGACCATCACGGTGCTGTTGATTGCCTGGCTCATCGTGTTGCTCGCTTTCTTCATTCTCTCGGTCCAGCTCTTCATCACCATCATTGAATTCAAGCTCACGACGCTTGCCGGCTTTGTACTGGTTCCCTTTGCCCTCTTCGGGAAGACTTCGTTTCTGGCAGAACGGGTTCTCGGCAATGTCATGACGTCGGGGATCAAGCTGATGGTGCTAGCAATCATCGTGGGTGTTGGATCTACGCTGTTTGGCACGATATCGGCTCCGCCTGCGGGTGACATCACCCTTGAGCAGGCCGCAAGCCGCATCCTTGCAGCTATTGCGGTCTTCGGTCTTGCGATCTTTGCGCCTGGGATCGCTGCGGGGTTGATTTCCGGGGCGCCACAATTGGGGGCAGGGGCAGCGGTTGGGACAGCAGCAGGGCTCGCGGCAGCTGGTGTTGCAGGCATGGCCGGTTTGGGTGCCGCTGCCCGATTGGGCCTGTCGGGCGCAGGACGCGCCGTGACTTCCGCTGCCTCGCTTTCGGGAGCTGCCCAGGCTGGTTTCAAGCAAGGTGGCATTGGTGGCGCGCTGAAAGCCACCATTGGCCAACCCGCCAAAGACATGGGCTCTCGTGCCTCGGCACCGGTTCGCGATGCTTACCGCGAAGGTTCGGCCTATGGCTTTAGCGCTGCTGGCGGTGGTGCGAGTCCATCAGCACCCCCAGGGCGCGGCAAATCCGGCGCGTCTCCTGAGCCCGACTGGGCGCGGCGTATCAGGCGGCGTGAACAGATGACGCGGGCCGGCACGGTCGCGAGCCAATCCATTCGCGAAGGTGACCGCGGCTCTGCCAGTGAAGGCCCCAATCTTGATCCCGACAACTGATTTTAAAGGAACTGAACCATGATCTTCAAACGATCCGGATTAAGTTATGGCCGCAGCGAAGCGCCAGTCACCCCCTATCAAAAGGCCGCCCAGGTCTGGGACGAGCGGCTGGGCTCGGCACGGGTCCAGGCGCGGAACTGGCGATTCATGGCCTTTGCCGCCTTGGGGCTGGCCATTGGACTGTCACTCCAGATCGCTGTCCTTTCCACCACTTCACGCGTGACGCCCTATGTGGTCGAGGTCGAGAGGGATGGCGGGGTGCGAGCTGTTGCTCCCGCAACTGAATCCTATGAACCTTCAGATGCCCAGATCGCTGCAGAACTGGCCCGCTTCATTGAGCATGTGAGGGGTGTTTCGACTGATGCGGTGGTGGTGAAGCAGGATTGGCTCAAGGCCTATGACTATGCCACGGACCGGGCCGCACAGACCCTCAACGACTACGCCCGTGAGAATGATCCCTTCAGCAGAATCGGAACCCGCAGCGTCACCGTCGAGATCGCAAGTGTGGTTAGGGCCTCTCCTACGTCCTTCCAGCTCCGTTGGCGCGAGAAAGCCTTTGAGAATGGCACATCAGCGGGTGTTACGGGCTTCACCGGCGTTCTCACCATTGTGATGAAGCCACCCCGCGACGCCGCAACCCTCAGGGCCAATCCCCTCGGCATCTACGTCAACGCCATCAATTGGGCCAACGAACTCAAACCAGAAGGAACCCACCCATGAAAACACTTCTTATCGCCGTATCGGCATTGGCATTGACCGCCTGCGCCAGCAAAGAAATTGCCAAGACATTTGCCGATGAACCCTTTGTCGAAGCCAAGGAAATCCCGGAACCGGCAATGCCCGTAGAGGTCGTTGAAACAGTCAAACCTCTTCCACTGCCGGGCCAGCTCAAGAAACTAGGTGCAAAGCCAAGGAAGAACAAGGAGATCGATGATCCCCTGATGCGTGTCGATGAGGCCAATGCGGCGGCGACGCGCGAGCCGGTGAAAGCGGGCTATGTGAATGCCATCCAGGTCTATCCCTATAGCTCCGGCGCACTCTACCGGCTCTATGCAGCGATCAATCAGGTGAGTGATGTGGCTTTGCAGCCCGGTGAAAAACTCGTATCCGTCTCGACCGGCGATACGGTGCGCTGGATCGTGGGCGATACGACAAGTGGTGAAGGCACAACTTCCCAAGTCCATATTCTGGTGAAACCGATTGCGTCCGATCTCAAAACCAACCTTCTCATCACGACGGAACGGCGCACCTATCATCTTGAACTTGAAAGCACCGAGGCGACCTACATGTCGTCGCTGTCCTGGACTTATCCGGAAGACGAACTCATCGCCATCAAGAAACGCAATGGTGAGGCCTTAGGGGCGGATAGTGTTCCCTTGGCAGGCGTTGAAAGCTTTGACCAGTTGAACTTCCGTTACCGCATTGACGGCCGCGCCAGCATCGCACCGGCCCGTGTCTTCGACGATGGCTCAAAGGTCTACATCCAGTTTCCAAGCTCCTTACCGCAAGGCGAAGCGCCGCCGCTCTTTGTGCAAGGCTCCAATGGTGACCCCGCGCTCGTCAACTACCGGGTGAAAGGCAACACCTATATTGTGGACCGGCTGTTTGCCGTTGCTGAACTGAGGCTGGGGACAAAGCCACAATCGATCGTGAAGATCATTCGCACCGATGCCGCTCAACCCAGGCGCCGCTTCCTGTTCTCGCGAAACGGAGACCGGTAATGGCGGATCAATCACAATCGGCTGGCAATCATCCACCTGATGACATCGAACTGCGGGTGCGGCCAAGACCAGTGGCCCGCATCAATCGCAGAGTCCTGATTGGTGGGACCGCGCTCCTTTCAGTGGTACTTCTGGGTGCCGTGTTGCTGGCGCTTGATCCGCCGGACTGGCGTGGGGGCAGGGTCCAGCAGGAACTCTACAACACCGACCGCAAGGCAACCGCCGAGGGCCTGGCCAATCTGCCCTCTACCTATGATGCCATCCCAAAGCTTGGTCCACCACTTCCCGGTGATTTTGGTGATGCACTCCACAAGGTTGAGACGGGTAGGGGAGCGGAACTTCCGCTTTCGGATCGGCCATTCCAGCCTGACCCTGAGGCCGATATTGCGCGGGCTGACCGCATTCGCCTGGCACGTCTCGCCCAGCAGGGCCGGGAGTCAAAGCTCTTCTATGCTGTGTCGACCACACGAAAAATCGGCGAGGAAGACAGCAAGCCCACTGACGGGGGAACTGCGGCGTTGGGGCGCTCACCTTTTGATGCACTTGCTGGATTGACAACACCTCAAAATGCAGACGCTACACAAATTGGACCCCAAACCAGTCAGGACAAGAAGATTGCGTTTCTCAATGGCAAGCCAGATGCCGATATCTACAATCCCCACAGTCTCCAAAGACCGGTCTCGCCTTTCACTTTAATGGCGGGTTCGATCATTCCCGCCAGTCTGCTCACAGGCTTGAACTCTGACCTGCCGGGCTTTGTCATTGGTCAGGTGACAGAGAATGTCTATGACACGGTGACAGGTTACTATCTGCTGGTTCCCCAAGGCACAAAGATCATTGGCAAGTATGACAGTGTCGTCGCCTTCGGCCAGAAGCGGGCGCTTGTTGTTTGGCAGCGGCTGATCCGGCCTGATGGCTCATCGATTGTGATCGACAGCCTGCCGGCAACAGACGAGGGCGGATACGCCGGCCTTGAGGACAAGGTTGATTTCCACACCCGGGCACTGCTCAAGGGCGTTGCCCTTGCAACTCTTCTCGGTGTCGGGACTGAACTTTCAGTCGGTAATAGCCAGAGCGACCTCGTGGCAGCCATCGAGCAATCGGCCCAGAAGAATGCCAATCAGGCGGGGCAAAACCTTGTTGACCGAACGCTTGACGTCCAGCCGACTTTAACAGTGCGGCCGGGCTGGCCACTCCGCATCATTGTCCACAAGGATATTGTTCTCGATCCCTATCCGCAGACAGGAGCAATGCCATGAGCGCTCTGAGGCTCGCCCAACTGCCAGACCGGGTTCCGGTCAAGCTCGCCATCACGGTTCA
>CALMBN010000296.1 GCA_937860195.1 uncultured Novosphingobium sp. | reverse complement strand
TGTATTGCAGCGCGACCAGCTTGCGGATGATCTCGCGCTGATCCTCTGCCGCGCCCTTCTTCAGGTCAAAGATCATCGCCGAGTACGTCTCGACCGAACCGATGCCATAGATACAGCTGACCGAGGCGACGATAATCACGTCATCGCGTTCCAGCAAGGACCGCGTGGCCGAATGCCGCATCCGGTCGATCGCTTCGTTTACGCTCGATTCCTTCTCGATGTAGGTATCGCTGCGCGGGACATAGGCTTCGGGCTGGTAATAATCGTAGTACGAGACAAAGAATTCGACCGCGTTATCCGGGAAAAAACTCTTGAATTCGCCATACAATTGCGCGGCCAGCACCTTGTTGGGGGCAAGGATCAGCGCTGGGCGCTGGGTGATCTCGATCACTTGCGCCATGGTATAGGTTTTGCCGCTGCCGGTAACGCCCAGCAGCACCTGCGTCGCCTCACCATTGGTGACGCCTTCGACGAGTTCGGCAATCGCGGTCGGCTGGTCGCCGGCGGGGGAGTATTCAGACTGAATCCGGAAAGCCTTGCCGCCGTCAGCCTTCTCTGGCCGCGCCGGCTTGTGCGGCACAAACGCGCCAGAGGTATCGGGCTCCTCAAGTCCCCGGCGGATGATCAGTTCGGCCATCCGGGACATATGGCGAACATTGCCGTTCAGGGCAAGCGGAGGGAGCCGCAGCAATTTGACGGTGTTCGGCTTGATCTTGGCGGGCCGAGAGTTGCCTAAGCAGTTGCCCCGGCCCCGGTCTTTCTATCGGCCCAGTGCTGCGGTCAGGAGCCCCGATACGGCGGTGCCCATGCCTTTGGTCAGATCGGCTTTGTATCCGGCAGGATCACTCATGTTCGCAGAGAAAAAGATATGTTTGGAGGAGCTGACTTTTGCATGAAACGCATCCCATCCCTTTGCGCCGCCTTTGGTAATGTCGTAGTATTTGTCCCCAACCAGCATTGGTCTTCCAAGCATTACAACGACATCGCCATCTTTCGCATTCCACGATGTCGCAACATTTTTGGTTTTATTGGTGCTGGTCGGCAAGCGGAATGAAAGCCTGGTTTTTTGTTCCGCGATCCGTACTTGAGAGCTGGCAGTGGCGCTGTATTGCACCGTGGCGCCGCCAACGCCGCCGGCCCAACCATCCTGGTTCACATCAGCCTCCAGCTGGCTGAAAAAGACAAATTGCCAAGCCTTGACCACAACGCAATCGAGCGCCTTGGCCAGCTCGATTTCGAAACCCGGCACATAGTATACCTTGCTGGACGGGAAGCCTTTGGCAACCGAGCAACATTGCCCGCCTTCGAAAACCGAATGATTGTAAGGCACCAGTCCGCTTGCGCTGACGACTTTCGCATCGAACACAGCATCCGGGCCAGTATGGTTTTTGCGGTATTGCGCCTCATTCAAGGCGACAACCGGGTAATCTTCGTGATTTTTCAACCCGGAAGCCGCGAGGATGCTGTTGTAGGCGGGCTGTGATGCCAGCAGGGCCTCATCAAGAACTTCAATGCCCCTGGCTTTGAAATCGGCCTTGAGCGCAGCAAGCCCGGCATCGGCAATCCCTTGCATCATCGCTACATCGGGATCTTGCCACACCATCTTGGCGGCCACTTCCTTCGTATTTCCCCCAAACAATGTGATACCGCCGAGCTTGGTGGCATTGTCCTTGCGCATCGAGCCTTCAAGCTGAAATGCGACAACGAAATTGGAGATCATCACCCGCTTGATGCCGGCCAGTTGCGCCGCGCCGCCTTCGGAGAACATATAGTCGCTGACCGGAGCAGGGGTTTTTTTCCCCGCAAAAGCCTTCCCGCCGATCGCAGCGAGGCTTGCCGCACCAGTGCTTGCCATCAAGGCGCGACGCGAGATTGTGATGCGGGTCATGGGGTTGTCCTCAACAAAAGAGTGGGAATGACTGCTTCGAACGCTGGTATGCGAATGTATGAGGTGAGCGCGGGTCGGCCGAAACTGTGCCGCTTCAACCCGCTTTGGCGCAGTAAAATCGGTCGCGGTAGTCAGTAATGACTTTGGCATTTTCGAAGACCGCTTCAGGATCATCGAAGGCAGATCTTAGGGCCGGGTCGGATCGCAACGCACTGGTCATCCGGGCATAGGCATCAACCGAAAGGCGGGCAGCCGCGCAGGAACCGGGAAAATCCCCGGCCTCATACAAGCGTTTCGCCTCCTTGGCCTTGGCTCCGCCTTGCAATGCATCCTGCTCCAGGGAATTTTGCTGTGCTTCTGTGACGTTGCTGCAGAAAGTTTTATCGCGGGTTTCTGCAAGCACCTTGGCGTTCTGATAGATTTGGGCGGGATTTCCAAAAGCCCCTTCGAGCTCGGGATTGGCCCGCATCGCGCTGGTTATCCGGGCTAGTTCGTCGGCAGCGGCGCGGATCGTTGAGCAAGCTGCGGCCCGCTTGCCTTCGTCCCATTGGTCATTGGCCATCCGATACATTCCCAAAGACCAGGTTACACCCTTCTGCAAATCGCGCTTCTCAGCATCGAACGCGGCATCGGTCCGGGCGTCGGTTCTGGGAAAAGGTGTAGATCCATTGGCAATTTTGCAAATGTCATTTGTAAGAATCCGCGCGTTGGTCAGATCGGTATTGACTGCATTTAGATATTCGGACGGGGCGTCATTGCGCGCCAGTTCCTTCAGGTTTGCAGCCTTGATCAACAGTGTGCAGGCTCGAACCACATAGACGCGCTCATTCGTGGCCGCTGCCTTATCAAGTTCGGCCTGTGCCTCTTTGAAAGCAGCATCGCTTTCAGCGGAATACTGATCGAACGCGGCCTCATCGATATATTGCGCCAGCGCTGGCGAGCAGATCGCCAGTTGCAGGGTCAGGGCCAGGATAGTGCGGCTGATACTGATCATGGGTGAATGCTCTCAAAGGCCATATGGCCGGAATTGCTGAAGTAGCTTGCGCTTCGGGCATCAGACCTTGCAGAAATCTTCATCGCGCACTTCGGCAGCCATCTGGCCGTTCGCCAAGACCTGATCGGGATTGACGAAGACCCCCCGGGCCAGCGCAGGGTCGGCCTTGATTGCCAAGCTGACTTTTTCGAATGCGGCGGTCGAGAGGCGGATGGCGGCGCAGGCACCGGCGCGGTCGCCAGCTTCCCACAGGCGGACCGATTCCTTGTATTGGCTGTGGGCAAGGTCGCCGAGCCGCTTCAGCTCCTTCTTCTCGGCATAGTGATCGTCGTCAACAACCGCTGCAGATCCGCTGCTGGAACCGCTCAGCGCCGGACCATCGGGCCGTCCGCAGACTTCTGCTGCCTTGGCCTTTGCCCCGTTAAGGCTCGACTGCTGCTGGCTGGCCATTTGTTTGACCTGATCGCGCTGTTCCTCGGTGCGCATCGGATAGCCCATCAGCGCTGTGATCGAGTTGTGATAGAGCGCCCCAGCATTGCGAAAGTGCTGACAGGCCGCGCCGTTGCGGCCAGCATCGCGCGCGTCCAGCCCGCGGTTGTATTCGGCAGCGGCCCGCGAATCGAGATCGGACGCGCTTTGGGCAAACGCCGGATTGGCGCTGAACACCGCGAGCCAGAAAACTGCGGCGACGGCACGGAGCCAGGCGGCAAGACGGTGCATGCACAGGTCCTTGTTCAGTCGCTGTGAAGGGGCAGGGCATTGCGCGACGGATTTCGATAACAGGTCCATCGCCCGGCGACCTTGGCGAAACACGACAAGGTCGCGCAAGGTCTTGATGGGTAGATTCGGGTCCCGGAACGTCGTTCGTCGGAGCGGCCTGCCGATTGGCCGAACTGGGCTGGCGGAACCCGGCGAAGCGGACCAGATCGCACAGGAGAGGGTCCAGCACCCGCCAGGTGGGGAGAGTTATGCGACTGAGAATATGCGAGTTTTCGCAGCCGCTTTATGCGCCCGGCCTGCTCGCTCTGGGACTTGCCCTGACCCCGGCAGCACCGGCTTTTGCACAGCAAGCGACCGAGCGCGAAGCGTCACCCGATACCAGCGCAGTTGTAGCGGTGACCCAAGACCGTGTGACCCGTTATGATGCCGCCTATTTCACTGCATTCTCACCCAGCAGTGCGCTCGACATGGTTCGCCGGGTGCCGGGCTTTGCGATCGAA
>CALMBN010000295.1 GCA_937860195.1 uncultured Novosphingobium sp. | reverse complement strand
TGGGTCCTGAAACAGGTTCAGGATGACGGATATGGTTAGGTTGATGATTTTCACCGCCCGCCATAACGCCGCTCCCGTCCTGCAAATTCCGCCAGCGCAGCGCGCAAGTGCTGCGGTGCGAAGTCTGGCCATAGCACATCGGTGAAAACCAGTTCCGCATAGGCCGCCTGCCACAGCAGGAAGTTCGACAGCCGGACCTCGCCCGAAGTGCGGATCAGCAGGTCGAGCGGCGGCAGCCCGGCGGTATCCAGTTCGGCCTCAATGCTTGCAGGCGTGATCGCGCCTTTGGCCGCTGCCGCGCTCGCCGCGCGGGCAATTTCATTTTGCGAACCATAGTTGAGCGCGATCACCAGCCAGGTTCCGGTGTTGCCAGCAGTTTTGGCCAGGGCATCGTCAATCAGCGTCACCACATCGCCCGGCAACGCGCGGTAATCACCGATGACCTTGAGGCGGATGTTGTTGGCAACGAATTCGTCGATATCGGCCACGATATAGCGCCGCAGCAGCCCCATCAATGCGGCGATCTCATCCTCGGGCCGCCGCCAGTTCTCGGTGCTGAAAGCGTAAAGCGTCAGCGCATCGAGCCCCAGCTCGCGCGCCGCACGGACCAGCGTGCGGACCGCCTCGACCCCGCGCTGATGCCCGACCGCGCGCGGCAAGTGGCGCTTTTTGGCCCAGCGCCCGTTGCCATCCATGATAATGGCGACATGGCGCGCGCCACTGGTTTTATCCGGCATGACCCCAACCCCGCTCAGGCTGAGCTTGTCGAAGCCCTGCACTTCTCTTCTCGCGTCGCAGAAGAAAAGGACAGCCCTTCGACAAGCTCAGGGTGGACGGGTTTGGGGTGCTGGATCACCGCCCCAGGATTTCCTGTTCCTTCTGCGCCGCAACCGCATCGGCATCCTTGATGATCTCGTCGGTCAGCTTTTGCACTTCGGCCTCACCGCGCTTGCGTTCGTCTTCCGAGATTTCCTTCTTGGTTTCGTCAGCCTTGAGGCTGTCGATCCCGTCACGGCGGACGTTGCGGATCGCGATTCTGGCCTTTTCGGCATAGGAGTGCGCCAGCTTGGCCAGTTCCTTGCGGCGCTCCTCGGTCAGATCGGGGATCGGCAGGCGGATATTGTTGCCATCGTTGATCGGGTTGAGCCCCAGGCCCGCCGAGCGAATTGCTTTCTCAACCGGGCCGATGTTCGATTTGTCCCAGACTTGGACCGAGAGCATCCGGGGTTCGGGCGCAGACACGGTCGCGACCTGATTGAGCGGGGTCTTGTTGCCATAGGCCTCAACCATGATCGGATCGAGCAGCGCGGTATTGGCACGCCCGGTGCGCAGACCACCAAGATCGCTGCGCAGCGATTCCACTGCGCCCTTCATCCGGCGCTCCAGATCGGCCTTATCGTACTTGGCCATGGCCCTACCCCTTTTTCACAACTGTTTGAGTCCCTTCACCGCGCAGCACCTTGGCCAGGTTGCCCTTTTCGCGGATCGAGAAGACGACGATCGGTATGTTGTTATCACGGCACAGCGCCA
>CALMBN010000294.1 GCA_937860195.1 uncultured Novosphingobium sp. | reverse complement strand
GCCTTCCTTGCGGTCGACCTGATCTATTTCGCTTCGAACATCACCAAGATCCCGGATGGCGGCTGGTTCCCGCTGCTGGTTGCGGGATTGCTGTTTACGGTCCTGACAACCTGGGCGACCGGCCGCAAACTGATGCGCGAACGGCTGGAGGAAGCTGCGATGCCGCTGGCAACCTTCATTGCCTCGTCCCGCAGGGTGCACCGGGTGCGCGGGACGGCGGTGTTCCTTTCTGCGTCATCAGATTCGATTCCGTCGGCCTTGTTCCACAACCTCAAGCACAACCAGGTCATGCATGCGCGCGTGCTGATCCTGACCGTGGCTGTCGGCGAAGTGCCCTACGTCGAACCGGAGCGGCGGATCGAAGTCCAGGATGTCGGCGAAGGCTTTTACCGGGTCGTGCTCAACTATGGCTTTATGGAAGACATCGACATTCCACGTGACCTGAACGGCATCGACACCATCGGCGCGCGCTTTGACATGATGACAACCAGCTTTTTCCTCGGCCGCCAAAAACTGATTGCGGCCAAGGATCAGCCAGGCATGGCACTATGGCGCGAACGGTTGTTTGCATGGATGTCCAAAAGCAGCGAAAGCGCGATGGAATCGTTCAAGCTGCCGACCAATCGGGTGGTCGAACTGGGCAGCCAGCTGCAAATCTAAGGTCGGCCCTTACTTGACCAGCTCAACCTGCTCGAAGTCCAGCTCGACCGGGGTCGCGCGGCCGAAGATGCTGACTGCAACCTTGACCCGGTTCTTTTCGAAGTCGAGCTCTTCGACCACGCCGGTAAACGAGTTGAACGGACCGTCGAGCACCTTGACTGCATCGCCGATCTCGTAATCGACGCTGATGTGCTTCTTCGGCTCGGCCGCAGCGGCATCGCGGGCCCCGAAATAGCGGGCCGCCTCGCGTTCGGTGATCGATTGAGGCTTGCCGCCCAGCCCCAGGAACCCGGTGACCTTGGGGGTGTTCTTGATCAGGTGATAAATGTCGTCGGTCATCGTCAGTTTGGCGAGGACGTAGCCGGGCATGGTCTTTCGCTCGACCTGAACCTTTTTGCCGCGCTTGACCTCGGTGATGGTTTCGTGCGGCACTTCGACCGCCTCGACCAGCGCGCTCAGCGTCAGCCGTTCAGCTTCGGCCAGGATTGCTTCCTTCACCTTGTTCTCAAAACCGGAATAGGCGTGAATGATATACCAGCGGGCCATGAATGTGATCTCTGTCTAGTTAGGTTATGCGGCGCTCAGGCCAGCGAAAGGAGCCATTGCACGATCTTTCCGAAGACCGTGTCGACCCCAAGGAAGAACAGCGCGAGGATCGTCATCATGATGCCGACGAAGATTGCAGTGGTGGTTGTTTCCTGACGGCTCGGCCAGACCACCTTGCGTGCTTCGGATTGGACCTGGCGCATGAATTCGCCGGGGTTGAACTTGGCCATGATCGTGCTCACTCGCCTTTGCTGAAACTAACGCGTCTTCCGCCTAGGGGATAGCGCCGCCCCGGCGGCTGGGAAACCAGCTTGACCGGGAGGGGCGTTTTGTTCTCCGATGTCGGACGACGAAAGCGCACTTAGCTACGCGGGCGGGCTTTTGCAAGACGTGCCAGAAACCACGTGCGGCCGTTCTGTTCGATCACGAAGCCCGGCGGGATCTTGACCGGGCGGGTCTGTCCGACATACCACAGATAATCGGTGTGCTTGGCCGGATTATAGTCAGAAATGTCGATCTTGCGACCCTCGCGGTGATTGAGCCGGTGGAACGGGTCGCGGAAAAATGGCCCGCCGCCGTTGATTGTCATCATATGGATGGCAGGCAGCGCGAAGTTGCAGTTGGTGAACCCATCGAGCCGGGTCACAACATAGCCGCAGATATGCTCCTTGCCGTTGAAGCCCCACTCACTGCGCTCGGTGACGACATAGGTCGCAACCTTTGCGCCCAGCGGCAGGTCTTCCAGCGCGGTCAGCGCCTCGGCTGTCTCACGCGAGTCGCGTTCCCAGTCGATGGTGGTGTAGCCAAGGCGGAACAGGAACACCAAGGGGGCCAGCAGCAGCAGCCAGCGTGGGGCTCGCCAAGACAGGCACAACACCCCGACCATCAACCCGGCCGAGATCATCCGCGCGTCGACCAGATCGCCGCCAAAGATATGCCGCGGCAGGATCAGCGAAGAGACCAGCATCATCGCCGCCGCCCAGCCGAGTTTGCCGTCCCACTTCCTGAACCACAGCGAGGCCACCAGCAGCAGGCCGATGGCGATAGTCATCCCGTAATCGACCCACTGGAAGGTTCCGCGCATCGCCTGCTTCCAGATCGCCCATTTGTAGAGCTGCGGGGTAGGGCCATAGCTCGGCGGCTTGCCTGGGCTGTCGCTGAGAACAAGGCTCAGCGCAGGGAAGAACAGCGGCCACGGCGCAATGAACGCGCGCCACGATTTGTCCTTCGACCATTCATAACCAAACACCAGAATGCCCAGGATCCCCCAGCCCGAAACGTGGCCAAGCCAGACGAACGCTCCGATCGGCACGAACAGCGGCGCGCGCCAGCGCTTGCCATCAAGCAGCACCCAAAGCGCAAAAGCCAGCAAGGCTGCGGCCTGAGCCAGACCGAAGTTGAGGAAGCCCAGCAGGGCCGAGGGTGACCAGACGAACGCGAAAGCCAGCAGGCTCGCCATCCCGATGCGTTTGCGCACCGCCCATTCGGCCGCGAGCAAGGACAACCCGGTCAGCGGCGGGATCAGTCCGGCCATGATCCGGCCCGCCGTTTCCAGACTGAAAAACCAGGTCAGCGGCCAGACCAGAATGTCGGCCCCCAGATTACCCATCCAGCGCCAGTCAAACCCATAGTATTCCTGCAGGAATGGGCTTTCCTCGCGGTGCAGCATGATCTGCATCCGGGCAAGGTGGGCCGGGTAATCGACCATCTGCGGATAGGTCGCGACCAGCACCGGCAGCGCCGAGAGCAGGGTCAGCGCCAGCCCCAGCCACAGGAACTCCCGCGGGGCCGGTTCGCCCGTCAGCCAGCCGTGCGAGCCGAAGCGCGGAAGAGCGGACGGCACAGGTTGGGCGTCATCGGGCATCGCAGGGGTCGGTTTCAAAAGCGGGAAACTGGCAGGAGTGGAGGGACTCGAACCCCCGGCC
>CALMBN010000293.1 GCA_937860195.1 uncultured Novosphingobium sp. | reverse complement strand
TAACAAGAAAGGGCTCGGCCGAAAGGTCGGGCCTTTTTTGGTCCTCGCCTCTGCGTGAACCAATCTATTCCGCGCCGGAAACTTCACCCACAACCTTGCTGACCAGCAGCTTGTCGATCTTTCTGCCGTCCATGTCGACCACTTCGAAGCGCCAGTCCTGTTCGTGGAAATGCTCGCCCTCATGTGGCAATTTTTTCATGACCGAGAGCGCAAAACCTGCTGCCGTGGCGAAATCGCGGTCGTCGGGCAGGTCGATTCCCAGTCGGTCGGCCATGGCATCAGCGGGGAGCGAGCCAGCGATCAGCAAGCTGCCGTCCTCGCGCTCGACGACCATCGGTTCGTCGCCCTCGTCCTGGTAGCTGGCGAAATTCCCGACAATCGCAGATAGCAGGTCAGCCGGAGTCACCACCCCTTCAAGGTGGCCATATTCGTCATGGACCAGCGCCATGGCCACGTCTGACTGTTGCAGCATCCGCAGCGCATCCATCGCGTCGAGCTGATCGGGGATAACCTCGGCCTTTCGCATCACCCGCGCAATCTGGACCTTGCGACCAGCCAGCAGCAGGGCCAGCAAATCCTTGACCTTGACCACCCCAACGATGTTGTCCGGGCTGCCATCGGCGACCGGCAACAGTGAATGCGGGCTATCCTTGATCACTGCGCGTATCTCGGCCTCGCTGGCCTTGCGATCGATCGTGTCGAGCTCGGTCCGGGGGGTCATCAGTTCGCGCACCGGGCGGGTCGCGAGCCGCATGATCCCGGTCATGATCTGCCGCTCTTCCTCTTCGATCACGCCAGAGCGCGTGGCTTCGGCAAAGACCAGATGCAGTTCTTCGGCAGTCAAGGCGTGCTCGCCCTTGGCCCGCACTCCCATGATCCGCAGCAGGAAGGCCGATGAATTGTTAAGCAGCCAGACGAACGGCGCGGTCACCCTTGCCACCACCGCCATCGGCAGGGCGGCGGCCATCGCGATCGGCTCTGCCGCGCGCAAGGCAATCTGCTTGGGTACCAGTTCGCCGATGACCAGGCTGAAATAGGTGGTTACGGCGATCACTACGGCGAACCCGGTTTCGGGAGCCCAACGCGCCGGCAGGCCCAACGCCAGCAGCCGTTCGCCCATCGGTCCGCCCAGACTGGCACCCGAATAGGCACCGGCAATGATCCCGACCAGGGTGATCCCGATTTGCACGGTGGAGAGGAATTTTCCGGGATCAGCCGCCAGCGCCAGCGCTATCCTGGCACCCTTGTGCCCCCGATCCGCCGCAACTCTGAGCCGCGCCGGACGCGCCGATACAATCGCCAGTTCCGACATAGCGAAAGCGGCATTCAGCAGGATCAGCCCTGCAATGATAAAAACGTCGGACCACGGGAAAGGCTGCACGGATCATCCGATAGCAGAGTTGCTTGGCCGCGCGAAGAGGCGCAATTATCTGCGTGATGGAACAATCCAGCTGTCATTCAGGTTGATAAGAATAAGCGTAATGCTAAGTTTCGACCATAAAAGGGGAAATACCATGACCAAGAGCTATAAACTGTTCGCCGGAGTTGCTGCACTTTCGCTGGTGACCGCAGGCTGCGTCACCGATCCCAACACCGGTGAAAAGAAGATTTCGCGCACCGCGATCGGCGGTGTTGGCGGCGTAGTCGTCGGCGGCCTGCTCGGCGGACTGATCGGCGGCAAGACCGGCCGGATCGTCGGCGCGGGGATTGGCGGCGTGGCGGGTGCCGCAGTCGGCTATACCATGGACAAGCAGATCAAGCAGCTCAAGGAACAGACCGCCGGGTCCGGAGTCGATGTGAGCGAGACCGATGGCGGTCAGGCGATTCTGGTCAATCTGCCCGATGGCGTCACCTTTGATGTCGGCAGCGCCACGCTCAAGCCCGCGTTCCGCGATACGCTTGACAAGGTCGCGGCCAGCCTGATCGAATTCCCCAACAGCATTGTTGACGTTTACGGCCACACCGATTCAACCGGCAGCGACAGCTTCAACCAGACCCTGTCGGAAAACCGCGCGCGCACCGTGATGAACTACCTGATCTCAAAGGGTGTCCCCGCCGCGCGGCTGCGCAGCCAGGGCTTTGGGGAAACCATGCCGATCATGGAAAACACGACTGCGGAAGGCCGCACCAAGAACCGCCGGGTTGAAATCAAGATCGTTCCGGTAACGCAGGAAGACGTCGCCGCAGCGCGGACTGCTGGCTGACCGACCCGCTACGACTAACAAGAAAGGGCTCGGCCGAAAGGTCGGGCCCTTTTTGGGTTCAGGCAGAGGCGCAGAGAAGAAGAGTGAGGCGCGAAGGGGCTGCTTTGCGCCGCAGGCTTTCCTCACTTAGCAAGGGCACAACCAAGCGCATGGTGAGAATAAGAAAGCGGCTTCGCCGGAAGCGTTACACCTCTGCGCCTCCCCTTCTTCTCTGCGCCTCTGCGCGAACCCCCTTCTACCCCGCCAGTTCCTTCGCCCGGCCAGCCAGCCGCTCCACCGCCGCGCCGTGGATCGCTGTGGAACTCACCAGCACTCCAAACGCGCGCGGATCGGGTTTGTTGTAGGCCAGTGGTTGGCCGAACGCGTCGGTGGCCGCCGCCCCGGCTTCGCGCGCGATCAGCGCCGCAGCGCCGATATCCCATTCGTACCCCCAGCGCAGCGTGGCAACCAGATCGGCCTCGTCCGCCGCTACCATCGCGATCCTGAGCGCGATCGAGTTGGGCTGATGGACCTGGGTCAGATCGGCATCGCTTTTGGGCAGGGCATGCGCCGGAACCCGCGCTCCGGACAGTTCGGTGCGGCGGCTGGCCGAGAGCCGCAGGCCATTGCGCCAGGCCCCTCTCCCGGCCTCGGCCAGCCAGAATTCACCGCGCGCTGGCGCATCGAGCATGCCGAGCAAAGGCCGCCCGGCGCTGACCAGTGCGACCGATATCGCCCAGCCGGGCCGTCCGTGGACAAAGTCGCGGGTCCCGTCGATCGGATCGACCAGCCAGATCAGTTCGCCCGCCAGCCGCTCGGGCGCATCAACGGTTTCTTCGGAGAGCCAGCCGGCCGAAGGCAGCAGTGTGCCCAGTTCGCGCTTCAAAAATTCATCGACCGCCATGTCAGCCGCGCTGACCGGGCTCCCGCCGTGCTTGTCCCACACCGCAACCGCGTGGCCATGCCCGGGCCAGGCCGCCAGCGCCAATGCCCCAGCCTCGCGGACGATGGCTTCGAGTCTCGGGCGGTCGATCAATTCGATTTCACCATCATTGTTGAGAGTAATTCGCAACTGGCGTTCATATTTCTCACCTTGATCCCCCTTCGTCCCCTTTTCAAGCCTGTCTGCCTGTGCTTAGGCCAGCCCTGCACTGCGGCGCGGCGCGCCGATCCCTTCGGAGTCGTTATTCCATGAACATCCACGAGTATCAGGCCAAAGATCTGCTGACCAAGTTCGGCGTGGCCGTTCCCAAGGGCATTCCTGCCCTGACCGTGGCCGAAGCGGTCGAAGCGGCCAAATCGCTGCCCGGCCCGCTCTATGTCGTGAAGGCCCAGATCCACGCCGGTGGGCGCGGAAAAGGCAAGTTCAAGGAGCTGGGCCCCGATGCCAAGGGCGGCGTGCGACTGGCCAAGACGCTCGCGGATGTTGAAGCGCACGCCACTGAAATGCTCGGCAATACGCTGGTCACGATCCAGACCGGGGACGCGGGCAAGCAGGTGAACCGGCTTTACATCACCGATGGCGTCGATATCGGCAGCGAATACTATCTTTCGATGGTGGTTGACCGGGCCTCGGGACGAATCGCGCTGATTGTCAGCACCGAAGGCGGGATGAATATCGAGGATG
>CALMBN010000292.1 GCA_937860195.1 uncultured Novosphingobium sp. | reverse complement strand
ACCCGACGATGAAATAGAGCGGAATGATCCAGCCGCCGGTAAAGATCAGACCAATGGCACCCAGCCGGACCAAGATCGAATTGACCCCGGTGTAATCGGCAATCCCGGCGCAAACACCCATCAGTTTGCCGTTCTGTTTGTCGCGGTAAAAGCGGGTCCGGTCGCTACTCATGGTCAATCCTCTTCCTGGATGCCGGGCTGATCAGATCGCCGGCTGGTGGTGCAACATATGGTTCTGCAAAAGTCCGGCTAAGGCTGTCCGTATACATATGTGGAGGCTTCTTTTTGGTCAGCAGCACGATTGCAAAATAGAGTACGAAAATTAGGGCATTTCCGATAATAAACAGGATGATAAATCCAAGTCTGAACCACAGAGGATCAAGATTGAAATAGTCACCCAGACCCGCGCAGACCCCCATCAATTTGCCGTTGAACTTGTCGCGGTAGAATGTGCGTCGCTCCCTTTTCACTAGCGGCTCCGCAGTTTTGCAGCTTCGCGCAGTTCGGCCAGCGGAGCCATCGACGATCCGTCGGTCAGCTGCTGCTGGCGGCGGAAATCGGGATGGTCAACCGCAACCAGCCGCTCGACTGTTTCAACCCGGTCCTCAAGCCGCCGGGCGAGCTGATAGAGGTCATCCAGCAGCGTTTCGTCGTCGTTGGTCAGGGTCGGCGCGGTCTTCCATTTGGTGATGTAGTGGAGGACCAGCCAAGGCAGGCCGATCACGATCACCGGCACGAGAATAAGTTCGACTGGAAACACGGCTTCAGCCCTCCTGTCCGGTGTCGCCCTTGAGGGCGCGCTTCATTTCTTCGAGCTCTTCGTCGATCTTGTCGGCACCGGCGAGGGCGTTGATCTCGTCGGCCAGACTCGGCTGAGCGCGGCCATCGGCGAGGGATAGTGCATCGGCGCGGCCTTCGGCGTAGTCGACCCGGCGTTCCAGCTGGTCAAACCGGGCCATCGCCTCATCAACCCGCTCGCTGGCCAGCAGCGTGCGCAGCTTGACGCGGTTTTCAGCGCTTTCAAGCCGGGCGACGATCGATCCCTGGCGGGCCCGGGCTTCGCGCAGCCGGTTCTGGAGCTTTTCGATATCGAGTTCATAGGCCCGCAAGGCATCGTCGAGCACGGTGATCTCAGCCTTCAGCTGATCGGCCATATCGGCTGCTTTCTTGCGCTCGACCAGCGCCGCGCGGGCAAGGTCCTCGCGGTCCTTGCTCAGTGCCAGCTGGGCCTTGTCGGCCCAATCGGCCTGGAGTCCGTCGAGCTTTACGGTGTGGCGGTGCATCTCTTTCTGGTCCGCAATCGTCCGGGCCGCAGAGGCGCGCACTTCAACCAGCGTTTCCTCCATCTCGAAGATGATCATCCGGATCATCTTTTCGGGATCATCGGCCTTGTCGAGCAAGTCGGTGAAATTGGCAGCGATGATGTCACGGGTGCGGCTGAAAATGCCCATCCAGGGTACTCCGGTGGAGTTAGAGGAAAGCGTCGGGGTCGGCGTGCGGCGAATGCGTTCAACCTCGGCCTCGAACCGCGAGGTGCGCGCTCCGATTGGGCCCAGGTCGAACTTGGGATCGGTCTGGGCCGGAATACCCTGGCGGCGGGGGGACTGGGAGCCGCCATCGGGGGTTGCCTGGGATTCCGGCCCAAGCGGGGAAAAGGGGTCATGTCCCATCTTGCGGGTCACAGCGCTGATCAAGCCAGCTGCGCCGAAGTGCCCTGTGACTGGGCAACTTGCGGCGAAACCTGGAGCTGATTGGCCAGCACGAGAAGGTTGAAGGAAAGCATCGCTGCGACCGACAGAATGATCGCCCGGTCGAGCTTGCTGGCTTTGGTGATGATCGACGTGAACATGGTGTTCCTCGCTCAGTGAGTTGGTTTGTTCACCATTCAGCAAGGTGCGTGCCAAACGCACAAAGCGGCGCAATTGCGCGGTCCAGCTACCCATTCGACGAACGACATGTGGGAACTCTTGCGCGAAGTTGGGAATTTTCGCTACATATTGGGGATGGAACGAAACACGCAGTTCGTTGGTCAATCGGGAGCCTTTCTGGACTCGGTCGAACGCGCCAGCCGCGCTGCGCCGATGGGCCGCCCGGTGCTGGTGATCGGCGAACGCGGCACCGGCAAGGAACTGATCGCGGAACGGCTTCATCAGCTCTCGCAACGCTGGGCCGAGCCGCTGGTCACGCTCAATTGCGCGGCTTTGCCGGAAACGCTGATCGAGGCGGAGCTGTTTGGTCATGAGCAGGGTGCGTTCACCGGTGCTACCAAAGCCCGGGCCGGCCGGTTTGAGGAAGCCGACAAAGGCACGCTTTTTCTCGACGAACTGGCGACACTGTCGATGGGCGCGCAGGAACGGCTGCTTAGGGCGGTCGAATATGGCGAGGTGACCCGGATCGGCTCGTCGCGCCCGATCAGGGTCGATGTCCGGATCGTCGCCGCCACCAACGAGGATTTGCCGAGGCTGGCCGAGGAAGGCCGGTTCCGCCCCGACCTGCTCGATCGGCTCTGCTTCGAAGTCATCACGCTGCCACCGCTGCGCGTTCGCGACGGGGATATCGAAGTGCTGTCAGACTATTTCGGACGGCGGATGGCGGCTGAATTGCGGTGGGATTCGTGGCCCGGGTTTTCCGACCACGCAATGGCCGCGCTGCATGACTATCAATGGCCCGGCAACGTCCGCGAGCTGCGCAACGTTATCGAGCGCGCGGTTTATCGCTGGGACAACTGGGAGCAGCCGGTTGGCCACGTCGTGTTCGATCCGTTCGACAGCCCTTGGAAGCCGTCACCGATGCCCAAGGTGGCGGGTGATCCGGCATCCCCAGCGGCATCGCCGCAACCGTCAGCCGGGGTGACGCTTGATCAGGTGACCGACCTCAAGGCCGCTGTGGATGCCCACGAAAAGGCGATTGTCGAACAGGCGCTTGGTCGCCACCGCTACAACCAGCGTCAGACCGCCAAGGCGCTTGGCCTCAGCTATGACCAGCTGCGCCACGCGATGAAGAAGCACGGATTGGGGGAGCGGGGTTAGGCAACCCAGCGACGACGTGCCATGGCTATCAGGTAGAGGCCAATAATCCCGTCAAAAATCATGCAGGCAGTGGGCAGATCAGCCAGCATCGGCGATAATTCGCGCGGCACGAAATCCCAGACGATATGGCCCAGCCAGGCCACTGGAAAGTACCAGGCAGAGCGAAAATAGCCAACCAGGCCGAGGGCCACAATCACCGCAAAAACTGCCAGTTCGAGCGGTTCGCCGCCGCCCGCATAGGTTGCTCCAAGCCAAGCCGTTATCACCACCCAGCCAGCCCTTGCTTCGTTGTCGCGGAGAAAATGCAGGCCCAAGATCGGCACCAGCGAAAGCGGAGCGGCGGTAAGGATCAGGGTGCCCTTGCTTGCGGAAAAGCTCGCCCCCCAGGCCGACGTGACAACCACTGCAGCGATCCAGACGGTAACAAAAATAAGTTGGATCGCAGTGCGTCGCTCGTCAATCATGTGAGCGATACTGCCGCAATCCACCATGCTTGGAAAGAGTGTTTAGACAAGGCAGCTTGACTTGCCGTCCGCCCCGGTTTCTGTTTCCCAGATCCAGACAACCGGTTTGAGAGAGGCGCTTGATGAAATTCCCGACCTTGCTGCTGGCCGCTGCGGCTGCATTGGTGGCGCTTCCTGCATCCGCCGATCCGACCGAGAGCCAGGTCGCTGCGGCCAAGCAAGCAGAGGTACGCGGGGCAGAGATATATACCTACGATCAGGCGGCCTGGCATTCGACCGACCGGTTCATGATCGACCTCAAGAAACGCAGGCTGACTTTGGAACGAGCCCAGCAAGAAGGCTTTGCCGGCTACGTCGTCGAACCGGGCGAGGGCGGAATGCTGCTTGTAACCTATTTCGCCAGGAACGGAGCCGATTTTGTCGCCATGGCCCGCTATTGGGTGGCGGGAAGCAAGGTCAAGCGCGGTGGATTTCTCAAGCCGAAAGACAATCCGGCGCTTTCTCCGCTCGCGCTGAGGCTGATCGATGTCCGCAAAAATGGCATTGACGCGGCGATGGAGCAGAAAGCATTCGCATGCACCAGCGGTAACATGAATACCGTGGTCTTGCCGCCGCGCGCCGATGGCACGATCCCGGTCTATGTGATGAGCTCAGGCGTTGAAACCGGAGTGTTTCCAGCCGGCGGACATTATCGCTATGTGTTCGGCCCGGACGGCAAACTGCTGTCCAGCCGGGCCTTCACCAAGGGCTGCGTCAATGTCGATGTAAAGGCCGTGCCCAAAAATGCCTCGGGATTCGGTGTGACGCACATGCTCGATCCGCAGCCGACCGAAATTCACGTCTTCGTCAGCTATAACACGCCGGTGAAGCTGTTCGTGATTATCGACGGCAGCAAGGATCTGTGGGAGGTCAACAAGGGCAAAGTCGTGTTCAAGCAGGTGCTGAAGGATTATCCCGACAACTGACCTTATTTGGTGGCGTATTGCCCGGCCTTGGCATCGAAATTGGTCCGGGCGAAGTTCTTGGCTGCGGCTGAGGTCAGGAACACAGTGTCCTGCATCACCGACGTGACAATCGGATAGCCTTGCGAGTTATAGCGCACATCGCGCACGGTCAGCCGCCACGAGCCTTCGGCGTCTTTCTGGATCAGAAACGGGCGGGGCACATCACTGGACATTGAATTGTTCCTCGATACGGGCCCGGTCACGCTCGGCCCGGCCGGTCTGGATTGATTGTTCGCGCGCAGCGAGACCCAGCCAGACCGCACGCGATCGAAGCAAGGTCTCGCGCTGGTTGGCGAGCGGCGCAGCTTCGGCCGCACGAGCGCAGCTTTCGGCCTGTTCGATGTAGAACTTCTCTGACAACACGGCCGCGCTCCTTATCGAACGGTTTAGTGTCGGCGCTTGCTGCTCTGCGGACCCGGCGGAGCTCCGCCCGGGCCGCGCTCGCGAAACACGATGCGGCCCTTGCTGAGATCGTAGGGAGTCATTTCGACGCGCACCCGATCACCCACCACCGACCGGATGCGAAACTTGCGCATCTTGCCGGCGGTGTAGGCGATGATCCGGTGATCGTTTTCCAGCAGCACGCCAAAGCGGCCGTCGGGCAGGATCTCATCGATCTGGCCTTCGAGGGTAAGCAGTTCCTCCTTGGCCACGGCTGTTAGGCCGCTTCGATTTGGACTGCCGAGGTCTTGCCGCGCTGGTCGGTTTCCAGCTCGTACTTGACGCGCTGATCCTTATCGAGCGTGGACATGCCAGCGCGTTCAACGGCACTGATGTGGACGAAAGCGTCGCCGCCGCCGCCTTCAGGCGCGATAAAGCCATAACCCTTGGCGGCATTGAAGAATTTTACGGTGCCGATCGGCATAGGAAGTTCCTTTCACGAAACTATAGATTGACCCCCCGACCAAGTGCCGGAGGAGCATAGCGGCGAGATAGGGAACGAAGGGCCGAAAGGCGAAAGGTTCCGTCGCAGGCGACGTTAGCGCGGCTGATATAGGCTCGGAACGGCGATAATGCAATGGCGCTGGAATCCCTCTTGCTTTTCGGCGGCCCCACGCCTAACTGCGCACTCATCCCGACATTGTGAACCAACGAAGGGCTGGCGCCGCAAGGGGCCGGCGCGAAACCTTGTTGGTATTCTGAACGGGCAAGTGGAGCTGATTGTGGCGGATATCGCACGGATTGTTGAGGTTGTTGAGCCGGAGGCGCAGGCCCTGGGCTTCGATCTTGTGCGCGTGTGCTATTTCAAGGGCGGTGAGATCGGTGACGAGGAGCACACGCTCCAGATCATGGCCGAGCGCCCCGCCACCGGCCAATTGGTGATTGAAGACTGCGCTGCGCTTTCGCGCCGGATTTCCGATGCCTTTGATGCATTGGAAGCTGCTGGTGAAGAACTGATCGAAGACGCCTACCGGCTCGAAGTCTCGTCACCGGGGATCGACCGGCCACTGACCCGGACCAAGGACTATGTCCAGTGGGCCGGCCACGAAGTGCGGGTCCAATTGGCCAATCCGGTCGAAGGAAACCGCACCTCGCTGCAAGGTGATCTGGTTTCGCTGGATGGTGATGTGGTGACGGTTGCGGACAGGAAGTCCGGAAATGTCAGCTTTCCGCTGTCTGATATCAATTCCGCCAAGCTGGTCTTGACCGACCGGCTGATTGCCGCCACGCGCCCGCTCGATACAAGCGGTGCCGAAGACATTCTCGAAGAACAGGAAGACTGAATATGGCCAGTCCAATCTCCGCCAACCGTGCTGAACTGCTCGCAATCGCGACCTCGGTTGCGACCGAGAAGATGATCGACAAGTCGATCGTCATCGAGGCGATGGAAGAAGCGATCCAGAAGAGCGCCCGCAACCGTTACGGCGCCGAAAACGACATCCGCGCCAAGCTTGATCCGCGCACCGGCGATCTGCGCTTGTGGCGTGTGGTTGAAGTCGTCGAAGAGGTTGAAGACTATTTCAAGCAGGTCGATCTGAAAGCGGCGCAAAAGCTTGATGAAAATGCCAAGCTGGGTGACTTTATCGTCGACCCGCTGCCCGCGGTCGAGCTCGGCCGGATCGACGCACAATCGGCCAAGCAGGTGATCTTCCAGAAAGTTCGCGATGCCGAGCGCGACCGGCAGTTCGAGGAATTCAAGGATCGCGGCGGCGAGCTTGTTACAGGCGTCATCAAGTCGGTTGAATTCGGCCATGTGATCGTCAACCTCGGCCGGGCTGAAGGCGTGATCCGCCGCGACCAGCAAATTCCGCGCGAAGTCGCCCGGGTCGGCGAACGGGTCCGCGCATTGATCCTCAAGGTTGAGCGTCAGAACCGGGGCCCCCAGATCTTCCTCAGCCGCGCTCACCCCGATTTCATGAAAAGCCTGTTCGCGCAGGAGGTCCCTGAAATCTATGACGGGATCATCACGATCATGGCGGCCGCGCGCGATCCGGGCAGCCGCGCCAAGATCGGCGTGATCAGCCGTGACAGCTCGATCGATCCGGTTGGTGCCTGCGTCGGCATGAAGGGCAGCCGGGTTCAGGCGGTGGTTCAGGAAATGCAGGGCGAAAAGATCGACATCATCCCCTGGTCTGAAGACACTGCAACTTTCGTGGTCAACGCGCTCCAGCCGGCCACGGTCAGCCGGGTGGTGATTGATGAGGAAGAAAGCCGGATCGAAGTGGTGGTCCCCGATGACCAGCTTAGCCTTGCGATCGGCCGACGCGGTCAGAACGTCAGGCTCGCCAGCCAGTTGACCGGCAGCCAGATCGACATTTTGACCGATGCCGAAGCAAGCGAAAAGCGTCAGAAGGAATTCGCCGAACGTTCGAAGATGTTCGAAGAAGAGCTCGACGTTGACGAAACCCTTTCACAGTTGCTGGTCGCCGAAGGCTTTAGCGAGATGGAAGAAGTGGCCTACGTCGAACTGGCCGAACTGGCGACGATCGAAGGCTTCGATGAAGAACTGGCGCAGGAACTGCAAAGCCGGGCGACCGAAGCGCTCGATCGCCGCGAGGCTGCTTTCCGAGAGCAACGCCGTGCGCTGGGCGTCGAAGATGCCCTGGCCGAAATGCCGCATCTGAACGAGCAGATGCTGGTCACGCTCGGCAAGGGCGGAATCAAGACGCTCGACGATCTGGCCGATCTCGCCACCGACGAACTGATCGCCAAGAAGCGCCCTGAACAGCGCCGCCGCGACAATTCGCCAACCCCGGCCCGGCGCAGCGAACGCGCCGAGGACAAGGGCGGCGTGCTGGGCGAATATGGCCTGAGCGAAGAACAGGGCAACGAAGTGATCATGGCTGCCCGTGCGCACTGGTTCGAAGATGAACCAGCATTAGAGGAGGCCGCCAATGCGGATTCCTCACAATGAGCCACTAGCTTCCGGCACCTTAGAGCAGTCGCCCGAACGGCGCTGCATCCTGACCGGGGACCATGGTTCCCGGGACGACCTTCTGCGCCTGGCGATTTCACCCGATGGCGATGTCTTGCCCGATGCCCTGGCTCGCGCGCCTGGGCGGGGGGCATGGATCGGCACCTCGCGCGCCGATCTTGAAACCGCAATCTCCAAGGGCAAGCTCAAGGGCGCTCTGGCGCGCGCGTTCAAAGGCGCGACGCTGACCATTCCGCTTGATCTGGGCGAACGGGCCGAAGTGGCCCTGCGGCGAGCCTTTACCGACCGGCTTGGGCTGGAGTTGAAGGCCGGAAAATTGCTGATGGGCTCCGACCGGATCGCCGAAAATGCGCGCGGCGGGAATGTTGCCTGGCTGGCCCATGCGGCCGATGCCAGCGTCGATGGCTCGCGCAAACTCGATCAGGCCTGGCGCGTCGGGAATGACGCGGAAGGGACCGGCTTGGCCGGTACCACCTTGCCACTGGACCGGGCAGCGCTGTCTGTGGCATTGGGCCGCGACAACGTCGTCCATCTGGCACTGACCGATCCCGCATCGGCTGCACGGGTCAATCTTCCGCTCCGGCGCTTGCTGCGCTTTCTGGGGCAGGGTGAAACGAACGAACTGGATGAAGGCGGAGGACCGGCCGCTGCGGCTGGACCATCTCCTGTGACGAACGAAATTTGAAGGACTGGGTATCTCAATGAGCGATAGCGACAACAAACCGACACTGGGCCGCAAGCCGTTGGGACTTAAGAGTCCAACGCAGCCGGGAGAGGTCAAGCAAACCTTCAGCCACGGCCGCACCAACAAGGTCGTGGTCGAGGTGAAAAGCCGCAAGCTGATGCGCAAACCGGGTGAGGCTGCCCTGCCGCCACCGCCGCCACCGCCGCCGCCACCGGTTGTAGCCGCTGCGCCCGATCCGGTTGTCACCGCGCCCAAACCTGCTCCGCGCCCATCAGCTCCAGCCGGTGAGACCCCGCAAGAGCGGGTTGCCCGGATGCAGCGCGAGGCTGAGGAAGCGCGGCTGAATATTCAGGAAGAACAGACCCGGCGCGAGGCCGAGGCGCGCCAACGTGCGCAGGACGACGAGCGTCGCCGCGCCGATGACAACCGCAAGGCCGAAGTTGAAACGGTTGCTGCCCCTGCTCCGGAAGCTCCAGTCGAAGAAGCTCCCGCCGCAGCGCCTGAGAGCGCCGAAGAGGTAACTCCCAGTGCTGGGACCGCAGCCCCGCGCCGGTTTACACCGGTCGCTTCGGCGCCCAAGCGGCCAGAGGCACCGGGCAACAAGAAGATTGCACACCCGCGTGACAAGAGCCCCGATCAGCGCCGCCATGCCGGGAAGCTGACCGTCTCCAAAGCGCTGAACGAAGATGAAGGCGCTCGCGCCCGCAGCCTTGCTGCGCTCAAGCGTGCCCGCGAAAAGGAAAAGCGTGCGCACTTTGGCGGGAACAGCCAGCCGCGCGAAAAGCAGTCTCGCGATGTGACCGTGCCCGAGGCAATCACGGTCCAGGAACTGGCCAACCGCATGGCCGAAAAGGGCTCGGACCTGATCAAAGCCCTGTTCAAGATGGGCGTGCCGGTCGCGATGGGTGACGTGATCGATCAGGATACCGCCGAGCTTCTGGTTGAAGAATTTGGCCACACCATCGTGCGTGTCAGTGAACACGATGTCGATATCGATATTGCAACCGATATCGATCCTGAGGATACGCTGAAGGCCCGTCCACCGGTGGTCACGATCATGGGCCACGTCGATCACGGCAAGACCAGCCTGCTCGATGCGCTGCGCGGCACCGATGTGGTGCGTGGTGAAGCCGGGGGGATCACCCAGCATATCGGTGCGTATCAGATCAAGACCAAGAGCGGCGATCTGGTCACCTTCCTTGATACCCCGGGCCACGAAGCCTTCACCGATATGCGGATGCGCGGCGCAAATGTGACCGACATCGTCATTCTGGTGGTCGCGGGTGACGACGGGCTGATGCCGCAGACGATTGAAGCGATCAACCACACCAAGGCGGCCGGCGTGCCGATGATCGTGGCGATCACCAAAAGCGACAAGCCCGAATTCCAGCCGCAGAAGATCCGCGAACGCCTGCTCGAACACGAAATCGTGGTCGAAGCGATGTCGGGCGATGTTCAGGACGTGGAAGTTTCGGCCAAGACCGGGGCCGGGCTCGATCTATTGATCGAGAAAATCCTGCTCCAGGCCGAACTGCTCGAATTGCGGGCCAATCCGGACCGCGCTGCCGAAGCCACTGTGATCGAAGCCAAACTCGACAAGGGCAAGGGTCCGTTGGCGACTGTGCTGATCACCCGCGGCACGTTGAAGGTCGGCGATATTCTGGTGGTCGGCACCCATTCGGGCCGGGTTCGCGCAATGCTTGATGACAAGGGCCGCCAGATCAAGGCCGCGCCGCCTGCCCTGCCGGTAGAAGTGCTGGGCCTTGGCGGTGTGCCGATGTCCGGCGACACCCTGACCGTGGTCGATAGCGAAGCCCGTGCCCGCGAAGTCGCCGCGTTCCGCGGTGAACAGGCCACCGCCCGGCGGACAACGACGGCCCCGGCCACGATCGAGAACATGTTCTCGGCGCTGACCGCCAAGTCCGCCGTGATCGAATATCCGATTGTGGTGAAGGCCGACGTGCAGGGTTCGGCCGAAGCGATCGTCAACGCGCTCAACCGGATTTCGAACGACGAAATCAAAGTCCGCGTGCTCAGCTCTGGTGTGGGCGCGATCACCGAAAGCGATGTCGGGCTGGCGCAGGCCAGCGGCGCGCCGATTGTCGGGTTCAATGTTCGCCCCAACGCCAAGGCGCGTGAGATGATCGAACGCCAGAAGGTGACGCTCAAATACTTCGACGTGATCTATCACCTGACCGAAGAGATCGCCAAGGAAATGGCGGGAATCTGGGGGCCGGAGCGGATCGAGCACGTGGTTGGCCGGGCCGAGGTCAAGGACGTGTTCACTTCGGGCAAGCGCGACAAGGCGGCGGGTCTGCTGGTGCTCGAAGGCGGGATCAAGAAGGGCCTGTTCGCGCGCCTTACTCGCGCAGATGTCATCATCAGCAAGACCACTATCGCGTCGCTGCGCCGGTTCAAGGACGATGTGCCGGAAGTCCGCGCGGGTCTGGAATGCGGCGTGGTGCTGGCCGATACCAACGACATCAAACCGGGCGACAACCTCGAAGTGTTCGAGGTGGAAGAGCGCGAACGGACGCTTTAGGGCAGGTCGAATCAGATGGCCTATCAGCCCGACAAGAAGTCAAAGCTATACGGTATTCTCGGCGTGGTGACCTTCATTGCCACGCCGATCATCTCCCTGTTGTACGGTTTTGCAGTTAACGCCTGATGCCCCGCTACGTCGCCCTGTTCGGATCGGTCAATGTCGGCGGCAACCGGCTGACCATGGCTGATTTGCGCTATGCTTTTGAGCGTGAGGGGTTCGAGAATGTCGAAACCGTCGTTGCCAGCGGCAACGTTGTGTTTGAATTTGACGAGCGGCCAACGGACGGACTTGAAGACCTTTTCTCCCATATGATGGCTGAGCGGTTCGATATCGCCAGTTTCGTCGCGGTGCGCAGCCGGGATGAGCTGGCGGCGGCGATCGATGGTAATCCCTTTGCAGTCGATGGCGCGGAGAATCAGGTCCACACCCAGTTTCTTGGCGGGCAGCCCAGCAGCGCGCAGTTAGACGATCTGATCGCGGCCTATTCCGGACGCGGGCCGGAAAGGCTCGCGCTGGGGGACCGCGCGCTCTATATCGACTTTGTCGCAGGTGCGGGGAATACCCGGCTGACCGGGCCGTTCATTGAGCGGCGGCTCGGATACCCTGGCACCGCGCGCAACCAGCGTTCGCTGCGGCGGATTCTGGACAAGATGGACAACAAGTGATGGCCAATGCTGCTGCAACCCCTGAAACCCGTTCGGTCCGCCTGCTCAAGGTTGGCGAACAGGTGCGGCACGTGCTGTCCGAACTACTCGCGCGGCAGGAAGTGCACGATGATGTGCTGACCTCGCACACGCTCAGCGTCACCGAAGTGCGGATGTCGCCCGACCTGCGCCACGCTACAGTGTTTATCAAGGCACTGCTTGGCGAAAATGAAGCATCCGTGCTGAAGGCGCTGCGCACAAACACCGCCTATTTTCAAAAGGAAGTGGCCGGACGGCTCAAGCTGCGGTTCGCTGCCAAGCTCAAATTCCTGCCCGACGAAAGCTTCGACGAAGCGAGCCGGATCGAAGGCCTGCTGGCCAATCCCAAGGTCCAGCGGGATCTGGGCGAGGATTGACGGAAGTCACGGTAAGACGTATCTTACCAAAATGACCATGCAAACCAGACTCTCCGCCAAAGGGCAGGTTGTGATTCCAAAGGATGTTCGAGATCGGCTCGGGCTGACCGAAGGCACGGTGTTTGATGTGATCGATCGTGGTAATGAAGTCGTGTTGAAACGGCAGACTAAGATCGGCGATCCCTCCGGAACAGAAGCCGTGGCCAATGCAGTGCGAGAAATCCAATCGTTCTACCGATATGATGGCCCGGCAGTGTCATTGGCAGATATGAATCGAGCGGTTCAAAAGGCAGTCGGCAAAAAATTCAGTCGCAAAACCGTGCGATGATTGCGGTCGACACTTGCGTCCTGGTCCGGTGGGTTCTGCGCGATGATCCGGCACAAGCCGCCGTTGCTGATGCGGTCCTCGCTCAGCCCTTCTTTCTTGGTGTCGGCGTATTGGTCGAACTCGGCTGGGTGCTTGGCAGCATCGGCAAAATGTCGCGTTCCGATATGGCACGTACATTTGAGACTTTGCTCGGGCTTCCAGCGGCCTGCGTGCAAAACGAAACGCATGTTCGGTGGGCGGTTGAACGATTTGCAACACATGGTGACTTGGCCGATTTGCTCCACATTGCCAACTCAGTTGCAGCCAATGCCTTCGCGACTTTCGATGCAAAGTTGCTGAAGCAAGCCGGCCCCAACGCGCCAGTCAAAGTCCAGGCGCTGTTTTAACCCGGCACCAGCCGCGCCTTGATGGTGATTGCCACATTTTTGCCAATCACCATTGAATAGGCCGTCATTCCGAATTCGCGCCGGTTGATCGTGGTTGTAGCAGTCAGATAGACTGGATCGCGGCCATTTGCGCGGGTTGGCGGATCGCGGAAGGTGACAGCCAGCACGGCCGGACGGGTCACTCCGCGCGCGGTGACAAGGCCTTCAAGCCGGGCGCGACGCTCTCCGGTCACGACCATCCGGTTGCCGGTGAACCGCACGACTGGATGGTTGGCGACATCGAAAAAATCTTTGCCTTTAAGGTAGTCGGTGTCGCGCTTGCTGCCCGCAGTCATCGCGCGGGCATCTAGTTCGACATCAAGGACGACGCCCTCCAGCCGATCAGGGGCCATCTTGATTGACCCGCGCATGACCGGAAACCGGGCAGTCTTGCTGCCCAGGCCGAGGTAAGAGACCTTGGCGCTCACCTCGCTGGCTCCGCTATCGAGTTGATAGCGATAGGTCGGCCCAGCCGCCGCGACGGCGAGCAGCAAAGGCAGGGTAAACGGGATGCGGGCGACCTGCATGTGAACAGCGACGTGCCGTTCCACAGCAGCGCTGTCAATCGCACTGGCCTTTTGGGCATGAATGCTTATCTCGAGCACGGATGGCCAAGCTCTATTTCTACTACGCCAGCATGAACGCGGGCAAATCGACCACGCTGCTGCAAGCCGATTTCAATTATCGCGAACGCGGCATGGCAACCATGCTGTGGACCGCCGCGCTCGACAATCGCAGTGACACTCGCGCGATCGAAAGCCGGATCGGGCTGGGGGCAGACGCGCACCGCTTTGCACCCGATACCAATCTGTGGGAGCGGATCGGCGCGGCGCATCGGGTGGAGCCATTGGCTTGCGTGCTGGTCGATGAGGCGCAGTTCCTGACCGAGGCGCAGGTCTGGCAACTGGCGCGGCTGGCCGACGAGGCCAAGATCCCGGTGTTGTGCTACGGCCTGAGGACCGACTTTCAGGGCGAGCTGTTCCCCGGCGCCAAGGTGCTGCTGGGGATCGCGGATTCGCTGGTCGAGCTGAAAGCCGTGTGCCACTGCGGCCGCAAATCGACGATGAACCTGCGGGTCGATGCCAGTGGCGCGGCCGTGCAACAGGGCGAACAGACCGAAATCGGCGGAAATGACCGCTATGTGGCCTTGTGCCGTAAGCATTTTGTGGAGGCTTTGGGCCGATGAACGATACCATCCTGCAGGCCGCGGCGCTGATCGTGCCGCTGATTATCGCGATTGTCTTTCACGAGGTTGCCCACGGCTGGACCGCGCGGGCGCTGGGTGATCCGACTGCCGCCAACCTGGGCCGCCTGACGCTCAATCCGCTCAAGCATGTCGATCCGTTCGGTACGATCATCCTGCCAGCCATGCTCAAACTGGCCGGAATGCCGATGTTCGGTTGGGCCAAACCGGTGCCGGTCATCAAGGGCCGCCTGCGCAATCCGCGCCGCGACATGATGATCGTCGCCGCGGCCGGGCCGGGGAGCAATCTGGTGATGGGTCTGATCGGCGCCATCGTGCTGGGATTGCTGCTGCGCTCCTACACCGAAGGGGTGGAGCCGGGCGCGGTGATGGGTTTCGTCTTGCTCAACCTGTTCAATTTCATCCTGATCAACGTGTTCTTGGCGCTGTTCAATCTGCTGCCGATCCCACCGTTTGATGGCGGGCACATCGTCGAAGGACTGCTGCCGCCGCGGCTCGCCGCGCAATATGCCGGGATGCACAGCAAGGCGCTGCTGATCATGATCCTGCTGATCGTGGTGCTGCCGATGATCTCACCCAGTCTCAATATCGTCGGCTATCTGGTCAGCCCGGCAGTGGACTGGTTGAATGAGCTTTACATGGGGTTGGTCGGGCTTGTGGCCAGAGGCTGAGCCACCATGCCCCATGGCTGGATCATTCTCGACAAGCCGCTGGGGCTTGGTTCGACCCAGGCGGTTGGCGCGGTCAAGCGGGTTTGCCGCGAGGCCGGGCTGGGCAAGGTCAAGGTTGGTCATGGCGGCACGCTCGATCCGCTGGCCACCGGGGTCTTGCCGATTGCGCTGGGCGAAGCGACCAAGACGCTCGAAGCTCGCCTCGGCCGTCATCCGTCGGTCGCTGAACTTTCGGCCCACATGGAACTGCCCGTTCCGGAACTCGAAAAGATGATCAGCGAGGCCTCGGCGGTCAACCTGATCAGCCTGAACAAGAAGTGGTACGAGACCGACAGCTACAAGGACGTCCGCGAGATCGACATCCTGGAAGACAAGAAGGGCGAGGACCCCACGCGGCGCATTCAGAAAAACGACCTGATGCGGCTGGTGACCAAGGGTCTCAACCGCAACGAGCGGCTGATCATCATCCTGTACTACTACGAAGAGCTGACGATGAAAGAGATCGGCGCCACGCTCGATCTCTCGGAAAGCCGCGTCAGCCAGATGCACAGCTCGATCGTGCAGCGTCTGCAAGGCCAGCTGCAGCGCCGGCGTCC
>CALMBN010000291.1 GCA_937860195.1 uncultured Novosphingobium sp. | reverse complement strand
GGCCGACGTGCAGAAGGCGGCCGACGCGGCCGACCGCCTGTTCCCGTTGAGCCTCGGCGCCGAAGGGTCGTGCCAGATCGGCGGCAACATCTCGACCAATGCCGGCGGCATTCACGTGCTGCGCTTTGGCAACATGCGCGAGCTGGTCCTGGGCCTGGAAGTGGTGCTGCCCGACGGCCGGGTGTGGGACGGCCTGCGCGCCCTGCGCAAGGACAATACCGGCTACGATCTCAAACAGCTGTTCATTGGCTCGGAAGGGACGCTGGGGATCGTCACTGCGGCAACCTTGCGACTTGTTCCGGCAGTCCCGACGCGGATGGTGGCATGGGTCGGGCTCAAATCGGTCCAGCAGGCCCGCGCGCTGCTGCTGCACTGTCTGGCGGCAGCAGGTGACGCACTCGAAGGGTTCGAGGTGCTGCCGCAGAGCTGCCTCGAGGCGGTTCTGGTTTACCTTCCGGATGCCCGTTCACCCTTGGCTGGCAACCATGCCTGGCACGCCCTGATCGAGCTGGTCGGGGATGATCCGGGTCCGCTGGGTGAAGCAATGCTGGCGACGGCGCTCAATCAAGGTTTGCTGGAGGATGCGGTGGTTGCCGCTTCCGAAGCACAGGCCGAAGCCTTCTGGACCCTGCGCGAATCGATCTCTCCGGCTGAACGCGCCAAGGGCCCCGCAATGCAGCACGATATTGCTGTCCCGATCGCGGCGATGGCCGATTTCATCGATGCCACCGTGCCCGCAATCGAGGCCGGCTGGCCCGGCACCCACGCTTTCGGCTTTGGTCACCTCGGCGATGGCAATGTCCATTTTCATGTGCTCGCCCCGCCCGGCGTGGATCGCACACGCTGGGAAGCGGGCGACGGCAAGGCAATCAGCCGCGCAGTGCACGATCAGGTAACCCGGTGGCACGGCACGATTTCAGCCGAGCACGGAATAGGTCAGCTCAAAGTCGGCGAACTGGCGCGGCTCGCCGATCCGGTTCAGCTGGCGTTGCTGCGGCAAATCAAATCAGCGCTGGACCCACTGGGTCTGCTCAATCCCGGCAAGCTGCTTGCGCCAGAGCCGCCAAGCGCCTAAAGGCGCGCTTTCGTGCCCGCCTGGACCCGATCCAGACTGACTCTGCAACCTTTTTTATGACCGGAGAGAACTTATGGCCAGCGCGCCGCAATCCAACCCACTGCCGCTGTTCTACAAGGACTTGATGCCGCTCAACAGCCGCGACCACGCCAGCTGGAGCAGCCGCACTACGGAAACCGCAGCCTGGATGGTCGGACAGCATGCGATTCCATTGACCGCCGAAGAATTCGTCCAGGCCAGTCGCCATTTCCCGATCGTCTTCTCGATCGCTGACAACCCGGTGCCGCTGGCGCTGATGGGTCTGAATGAAGGTGTGAACACCTTTTTCGACGATGAAGGCAAGATCAGCGGTCCGGTCTATGTCCCGGCCTATGCGCGCCGTTATCCATTCATGCTGGCCAAGCTGACCCCTGATACCGAAGAACTGTCGCTTTGCTTCGATCCGACCAGCGACCTGGTCGGCGAATTCACTGACGGAACTCCTTTGTTCAACGGCGAAGAGCCCAGCGATAGCTGCAAAGCGACACTCGATTTCTGCCGCAACTTCGAAGAAGCCGGTTTCCGCACCCAGGCCTTTGTCGAAGAACTGATGAAGCATGATCTGCTGATGGATGGTGAAGTCTCGATCCAGCAGGAAGGGAATGAAAACCCGTTCGTCTATCGCGGGTTCAAGATGGTTGATCAGGAAAAGCTGCGCGAACTGCGCGGCGATGTGTTGCGGTCGATGAATCAGAGCGGCATGCTTGCGCTGGTCTTCGCTCACCTGTTC
>CALMBN010000290.1 GCA_937860195.1 uncultured Novosphingobium sp. | reverse complement strand
GCTATGATGCGCGGGTTGCGCCCGAGTTCAAGATCTTCACCAATGTGAACAGCGCAGTGGTCGATCCCAAGCAGTTCGATCCGAACAGTTTTGTCGACCGCGAAACCGATGTCTGCATCATTCCGCCCAACAGCTTTGCGCTGGCCCGGACAGTCGAATACTTCCGCGTGCCGCGCGATGTGCTGGTGATTTGCCTGGGCAAAAGCACCTATGCCCGGTGCGGGATCATCGTCAACGTGACCCCGCTGGAGCCCGGCTGGGAGGGCCACGTGACGCTGGAATTCTCCAACACCACCCCCCTGCCCGCTAAGATCTATGCCAACGAAGGCGCTTGCCAGTTCCTGTTTTTGCAGGGCAACGAACCGTGCGAAACCAGCTATGCTGACCGCGCCGGGAAATACATGGGCCAGCGCGGGGTAACGCTGCCGAAGCTGTGATTTTTGACCTCAGCCAAAGCTGATCTCTCCCCGCCCGTCCATGCTGAGCTTGTCGAAGCACTGTCCTATTCTTCGTACCTCGGGCAAAACCGCCGAAGTTAAGGACAGTCCTTCGACAAGCTCAGGACAGACGGGTTTGGTTTGAGGCCGGCAATTGCCAGTCGGAATAGGAGTGGATTGTGGAGACTCCCCTGTTCGATCAATGGCGTTCGCGCTCCCCTTATTATGACGAGAGCCATGAGGCGGTTTGTGATTCCGTTCGGGCCTTCGTTTCCCGCGAGATTACCCCGTACGTTGATGAATGGGAGGCAGCAGGCGAGCTGCCGCGCGACCTGCACCGCAAGGCTGCTGCGGCTGGCGTGCTCGGCCTGAATTATCCCGAAGAGTTCGGCGGCACGGGCACCGCCTTCAATCTGTTCCACGGCCTGGTTCAGACCGAGGAGCTTTCGCGTCCCGGTGCAGGCGGGATCAGCGCTTCGCTGATGACCCACGGGATCGGCCTGCCGCCGGTGCTGGCGGCGGGCAGCGAGGAATTGAAACGCCGGATCGCACCGGCCGTGCTGGCCGGCGAGAAGATCATCGCGCTGGGGATCACCGAACCCGGCGGCGGATCGGATGTGGCTAACCTGCGGACCAAAGCGGAGCGCAAGGGCGCGGCCTATGTGGTCAATGGCGCCAAGACGCTGATCACTTCGGGCATGCGGGCCGACTATATCACGCTGGCGGTGCGCACGGGCGGGCCGGGGATTGGCGGGGTTTCGCTGCTGCTGGTCGAAACCGAACGCCCCGGCGTTTCGCGCACCAAGCTCGACAAGATGGGCTGGCATTGCAGCGACACCGCAACCATCCATTTCGACGATGTCGAGGTGCCGCCTGAGAATCTGATTGGCCCCGAAAACGCCGGGTTCGGCGCGATTATGCGCAATTTTAATTCCGAGCGGTTGGGCATGGCCCAGGGCGCGGCGGCCTATGCCCGGATCTGCTATGAAGATGCGCTCGATTGGGCGCGCCAGCGGCATACCTTTGGCAAGCCCCTTGTGACCAATCAGGCGATCCGTCACAAATTGGCCGACATGCTGCGCCGCATCAACGCCACCCAAGCCTGGATCGACCTGTGCGGTTGGCAGGTCTTGAACGACAAGGCCTTCCCCGGCGACTTCGCGCTGCTGAAAGTGCAGGCGACCCAGACGATGGAATTCTGCGCCCGCGAGGCCTGCCAGATTCTGGGCGGTGCCAGCTTTGTCCGCGGCAGCCGGATCGAGCGGATTTACCGCGAAGTCCGGGTCATGGCGATCGGCGGCGGGAGCGAGGAAATCATGTTTGATCTGGCGAGCCGGCAGTACCGATTCTGAGCGTTCACGGTGCGGCGTTTTCGCTTTGGCAAGAAGGGGGTTCACGCAGAGGCGCAGAGAAAAAGAGGAGGCGCAGAGGAGTCCTGCCGGGCCGAAG